>JAJBVR010000085.1 GCA_020859725.1 Clostridiales bacterium
TTATTATTGAGGGCTTGGACGGAAGCGGAAAGTCAACGCAGGTTGAAAAGCTTGCCGAATATTTTTTAAAAAAAAATATAAAATATAAAAAAATAAAGCTTCCCGATTATGAAAGCCCGTCCAGCTCTCTGGTGCGGATGTATTTAAACGGTGATTTCGGAAGCAGCGCCAATAACGTAAACGCTTATGCAGCGGGTGCGTTTTACGCGGTGGACAGATATGCGTCGTTCAAATTAAATTGGGAAAAAGATTATGAAAAAGGGACCTTGATACTTTCAGACAGATATTCAACATCAAATTCTATTTATCAAATGGTTAAAATCCCGAAAAGCGAATGGGATTCTTACTTATCCTGGAACTGTGATTTTGAGTATAAAAAGCTTGAAATACCTGTTCCTGACTGTGTTATTTATTTGGATATGCCTGTTGAAATATCTCAGAAACTTATGACGAAGCGTTATAACGGAAATGAATTGAAAAAGGATGTCCACGAAGCGGACGTTGAATTTTTAAAAAAATGCCGTGAAGCGGCGCTCTATACAGCAAAAAAACAAAATTGGAAGGTAATTGAATGCTCAGACGGAAAATCACCTTTTTCCGTTGAGGATATTCATAAAAAAATTGTTGAACTGATAGAAGAGGAATTATGCTGAATTTTAACGAACCTAATATTGAAGACAAAAATTGGGTAACAAAATGCTTTTCTTATTCTAAAAGTATGAGCTGTGAATACACATTCGGAAATGTGTATTTGTGGCATGTTGCCTACAGAACCAAAATTGCACATTTTAAAGGATTTTTAATTTGCAGATGGGGAAAGGATAATGATATTTCTTATTCACTTCCCATAGGAAACGGAGATTTCAAAGAAGCTGTTAACGAAATAATCAAAGATGCCGAAAATTTAGGTGTTAAAGCTAAAATTTACGGAGTTACGCAAAGCTATAAAGAAATGCTTAATGAATTTTTCCCGGGTAAATTCGATTATTTTTATGATGACGGGAATAACGATTATATTTACCGTGCGGAAGATTTGGCAAATCTTTCGGGTAAAAAATATCATTCCAAAAGAAATCATATTACAAATTTTAAAAAAGATAATCCAAACTGGAGCTTTGAGGAAATTGACGAAAACAATATTTCCGAGTGTATAGATCTTCATACAAACTGGATTGAAGAAAAAGATGAAAATGATTCTGATTATTCTTTGGAATTTGAAGCTGTGCTTACCGGCTTTGAAAATTATGAAAAGCTTGGATTAACCGGCGGGCTTATCAGAGTAAACTCAAAACCAATCGCGTATACTTACGGAGAAAAACTCAGTGATAAATGCTTTGTTACTCATTTTGAAAAGGCTCCTGCCTCAATTCAGGGCGCTTATGCGATTATCAATCAGGAATTTGCCAAAATCCTTTTAAAACGCGGTTATGAGTTTATAAACCGCGAGGAAGATTTGGGAATCGAGGATTAAGAAAGGCAAAGCAATCTTACAAACCTGCTGTTTGGCTTGAAAAGGATACTGCTGTTTACAATGGTTAATGTTGATTTTACAAATGATAAAAATCAGATAATGAAATTATGGCAAAAGGTGTTTGGAGATACTGCGGAAGATATTGAATTTTTTCTTGAAGCCTGCAAAAACAAAAACTGCCTGGGATTATTTGTAAATAATACGCTTGTGTCAATGCTTTTTTGGTTGACTGCGCTTTTGGCAAAAAAGAGGAAAATATATTTACGCTGTTTGCACAGATTCTAACTTCAGAAATAGGGGATATTCTTCTTTGCTTATAAACAAATCAAAAGAATTTACGAGGGATTTTTTGTGGCTGATTCCCGCCAATGATAAATTGTTTGAATTTTACGCCAAATTGGGATTTGAAAAGAAATTATATTCTTGCGGCAATTATAAAAATAAAATTGATTTTTTTGAACAGCCGCAGGTAATTGAATATCTGTATGAGGGCAGTGATTATAAATATCCTGTAGGAATGGTTTACTCAAAAACGCCTTTTGAATCCGGTTCAACCGGTTTTTCGCAAATTTATGATAATTATAATGGAGGTTAATTATGGTTTATTTATTGCTTGCAAACGGATTTGAAATAATAGAGGCTATGTCGCCTCTTGATATGCTCCGCCGTGCCGGTATAGAGGTGAAAACCGTGGGAATCGGCGGAAAAACCGTTGAATCATCCTGCGGTGTAAAAGTAGAAGCAGATTTAACCGAAAACAGTGTTAACGCGGCTTCAGCTAAGGCTTTAATTATTCCGGGCGGTATGCTGGGAGTGAAAAATCTTGAAGAATCCGAATTTGTTCAAAATCTCGTTGATGAGGCTGTTCAATCGGATATTCTTGTTTGCGCGATATGCGCCGGTCCGTCAATTCTCGGAAATAAAGGCCTTTTGAACGGTAAAACCGCTGTTTGCTATCCCGGGTTTGAGCATTGCCTGAAAGGCGCAGAAATTTCAGATGATTTTGTTGTTTCAGACGGTAATTTTATTACCGCAAAAGGCGCTGGAGTTTCCGTTGAATTCGGGCTTGAGATTGTACGCCGCATTGCGGGTGAGGAAGAAGCCGTAAGAATAAAGCATTCGATTCAGTGCAGATGAAAAATGAATTAAGAACAAAATATAAAGAATTAAGAAAAACTGTTGAAAACAAGGAAAAAAAAGATTATATTATCAACTGCGCCGTTCTTAATTCGGATTTGTATGCGAAGGCTGAGCAGATATTATGCTATGCTTCTCTTCCAAATGAAATATGTACTGATTTTATTATAGGAACCGCTCTTAAGCACGGTAAAAAAATTGCTCTTCCGCGTTGTTCTGATTTTAACGGCAATATGGATTTTTATTATATAAGCAGTTTTGACGATATTAAATCAGGCGCTTTCGGAATAAAAGAGCCTGATAAGAATGCTTGTAAACGTGTTTATGATTTTAATAATTCCCTGTGTGTTGTTCCGGCGCTGTGCTTTGACAGTAACGGCGTCAGATTAGGATACGGCAAGGGCTATTATGATAGATTTTTAAAAAAGTTTACATCTGTTTCGGCAGGTTTGTGCTATAATGATTTCATTGCTGAAAATTTGCCTCAAAATGAATTTGATATTCCCGTTGATTACATAATAACGGAAACTGAAATAATTAATTGTAAAGGAGGTTAAAATATGCCTGATGGTTTAAAAAATGATGAAAATAATGAATCCGGTATAAATCCTGCCGCTTCTGATTATCAACAGAATGATATTTATTTTTCGGACCGCGATTACTCCAAAGCAGTAAAAAGGGAAAACGGCAAAACGGCGGGCCGCATTAAAAAATTAAAAGGAAAAAACGGCACTGTAACCTCAACTTACTTGTTTTTTATAATTGTTATAGCTGTTTCAATGATAATTTCAATTTATGCTGTTTTTTGCCTTAACGATATTTTCGGAATTACCAAAAGCCAATCGTCTGTTACCGTTAATTATACAGAGCAGATTGATAATACCTCGGATGCCATTGATGTGCTTGCCGATTATGGATTAATCAGATGTAAAAACTTCTGCAAGCTTTATGTTAAACTGGCAAGAGCCGTAGTTGGGGACTATGATGTTAGTCCTCCTTTTGAGGCGGGAGTTTATTATTTAAACGGCAAGATGGGGCTTGAAGGTATGCTGATTAATATGATGGGCAACCCTGAAACCTCTGAAACGGTAAAAATTACTTTTCTCGAGGGTTATACCACTGCCGATATTATTAATAAGCTTGTTGAAAATGAGGTTTGCGATAAAGCCGCGCTCCTTTCCGTAATTGAATCCACGGATTTTTCCTATTCGCTTGTTTCCGGTCTTACGTCAAAGGAAACTGTTCCATATAGGCTTGAGGGATATCTTTTTCCGAACACTTATAATTTTTACGTGGGTCAAAGCGCATCAAGCGTTATTGAAACTTTTTTGCAGGAAACCGAAAAGGAAATCACTCAGGAGGACAGAAACAGAGCTAAAGAACTGGGTTATTCAATGCAGGAAATAATTACTATTGCTTCAATAGTTCAGGCAGAGGCAGGCTCGGATGAGCAAATGCCTACCATTGCCGCGGTCATTGAAAATCGCTTGAAAGATACAACCAATTATCCATCGCTCGGATGCCAGTCAACTTCCGATTATATTACCAAAAAAATTGCGTCTTCATTATCTTCAACCTCCGCGCATACTGCTGATTATTATTTGCAGTATTATAATACGAATTCCACCTCAAATGTTGTTGGTCTGCCGGAAGGACCTATCTGTAATCCCGGAAAGGCAGCTATTCAGGCGGCTTTGTATCCTGCGGATATTAATGATTATTTCTTTTTCCACGATTCCAACGGAAATTTGTACACTGCGAAAAACAATTCTGAATTTAAATCTAAAGTTCAGAAATACGCGCCTTATTTGAGTTATTGACTATGAGAAATATTGAATTGCTTTCGCCTTGCGGCGATATGGAAAGATTAAAGTTTGCCGCCGCTTTCGGAGTAGACGCAGTTTATGTTGGCGGCAGTATGTTCACAATGCGCTCAAATCCGTCAAATTTTAACGCGAATGAACTTAAATCCGCTGTTGATTTTATTCATTCCTATAATAAAAAATTGTATTTAACGTGCAATACCTTGCCGAGAAACAATGAAATTGATTTGCTTCCGGATTTCCTTAAATACGCTGAGCAAATAGGGGTGGAC
>JAJBVR010000018.1 GCA_020859725.1 Clostridiales bacterium
TTTTTAATTTTATCCGAGTTCATTAACTGAAAAACGGTTTTTGAATTTTCAAGATTCATGGAATATTTTTCCGCATACGGATAAAGTAAGTCAAGCGGCTTTGTAGCAACCGCGGCTCCGTCATCAATCAGTTTATTTGTGCCGGCAAATTCAGGCTCAAGAATTGAACAGGGAACCGCAAAAACATCCTTGCCCTGCTCCAGAGCATAATTGGCGGTAATAAGACTGCCGCTTTTAACACCCGCTTCAACCACCAGAACCCCCAAAGAAATACCGCTGATTATTCTGTTTCTAATTGGAAAAGTATATCTTGTTGCCTGTGTAAACGGCTGAAATTCGGTTATCAGTGCTCCGTTATTTTTAATTGAATCTATAAGCGGTTTATTTTCCATAAGATATTTTGTTCCCAGCCCGCAGCCGAGCACGGCAACGGTTTTACCGCCGCACATTATTGTCCCAGTATGAGCGGCGGTATCAACGCCGAGAGCGCCGCCGGAAACAACTATCGCTCCTTTTTCCGCAATTCCTCTGCTCATAACATCAGCCGCCTTAACCGCATAATCGCTGGCTTTTCTGGTTCCCACAATACCTATAACCACACTGTTGTCTATATCGGGCAAAATTCCGTCAACATAAAGAACGGCGGGCGGATTTTCAATTTCACGAAGTCTGTTTGGATAATTCGCATCATCATAGCAAATAATTTGCCAGCCGTTAAGCCTGCATGCGTAAAGCGCTTCTTCGGAATCGGTAATTTTTGTATTTTTAAGCTTTTGAATCTGAGAGGGAAGAACAGCGCTGCTCATACGCCATTCGCGTTCACCGGCTTCATAAAATTGTTTTGCCCCTCCGAAATCCTCTATAATTTCTTTAAAGAAAGCCCCGGCTCCCAACGCTGACTGAAGCCAAATCCAATATAAAGTATCATTCATCATTTAAGCATTTCCCACATTATTATTGCGCCGGCAGAGGCAGCATTGAGGCTTTCCGCTCTGCCTTTCATATTAATTGTAATCGATTCGCCCGCAGCGGTTATAACAGAATCGGAAACCCCGTTTCCTTCATTTCCTATAATACAGATATCTGAGCCATTAAACGAAACTGAATTGATTTTTTTTGCGGATGAATCAGGAACACACGCGTAAACAGAAAAACCATTTGCCTTATATTTAACAACATCCTCCCGCAAATTTTCACTTATATTAAAACGCATACGCAATATACTTCCCATAGAAGCCCTTAAAGCTTTTGGATTATATAAATCACAACAGGAATACAGAATAAATCCATTTATTCCAAGAGCCTCTCCCGTTCTCACCAGAGCGCCCAAATTAGACGGATCCTGAATTGTATCAAGAGCAATATACTTTTTTCCGTTTTCCGGATTAAAGCTTGATTCGCGCATAGCGCAAACAGCTAAAATTCCCTGCGTTTGATTTGTAGAGCAAAGTTTTTGAGCAATTTCATCCGTGATAAAAAAAGATTGCCCGGCACACGAAGCCAACTTGCCGCATTTATCAATGTATTTGGCAAACGCCTTTTCGGTTGAAAAAAAATAATCAATTTTATAATCCGAATTTAAAGCATCAAAACAAAGCCTTGCACCCTCCAAAACAAATTTGCGGTTTTCTAGTCTTGCCTTATGTGAGGTGAAAAGCTTTTTTACTTCTTTTATTAAGTTATTTGATTTACTTGTGATTTTTTCCATACCGAACCTCTGCTGCTGAATTTTCGGCCGCAAAAATGAGCCTGACGCTTTCGTTTAATGAAATCACATAATGATTTATTTATATTTATATAATAAAATATAAATTATAATACCTTATTAAGTAAAAAAGTGCAACATAAAAATAAAAAAGAGGAAGAAAATTTTCCTCCCCTTAACAATTTATTAAAGCGCTGCTTTTGCAGATTCAACAAGAGCAGAAAAACCCTGTGCGTCCGAAACAGCGATTTCGGCAAGCATTTTTCTGTTTAGATCAATCCCGGCCCTTTTTAAACCATTCATAAAGGATGAATAGTTAATTCCGTTCATTTTGCAGGCGGCCGAAATACGGCTGATCCACATTCTGCGGAATTCTCTTTTCTTTTGCTTTCTGCCTATATATGCATACTGACCGCTTTTCATAACGGCCTGCTTAGCTGTTTTAAAAAGCTTATGTTTGCTGCCGTAATAGCCTTTAGCGGCTTTTAATACTTTTTTTCTTCTTTTACGAGTTGCCATAGCGCCTTTAATTCTTGCCATAACTCCAAATACCTCCAAGTGTTAGTTTAAAACGTAATAATCCCTGATTTAAATTTATTTATAAGGAACAAGTCTCTTCATCTGCTTTTGATTTGTAACATCACCCACAGCAGTTTTACGAAGATTTCTTTTACGCTTAGTGGATTTTTTTGTAAGAATATGAGAGGTATAAGCATGTGCACGCTTTACCTTGCCGCTTTTAGTGGTTTTGAAACGCTTTTTCGCGCCGCTGTGTGTTTTAATCTTTGGCATAATTTATTCCTCCAATATGAAATTACTTACCCTGCTTAGGGGAAACAAACATCAGAATTTGCCTGCCCTCAAGCTTAGGCGCCTTATCAACATTAATATCCTCGCCGAGTGATTCAACAAATTTTTCCATATTTTGCACGCCTAAATCAGAATGCGCCATTTCCCTGCCTCTGAGACGGATGGAAATTTTAAGTTTATCGCCCTTTGACAGAAACTTTTTAGCCTGATTAACTTTAGTATTGAAATCACCTATATCAATATTTAAAGATAAGCGGATTTCTTTTGTTTCAACAGTTTTTTGCTTTTTGCGATTTTCTTTTTCGCGTTTAGACTGCTCATATCGAAACTTGCTGTAATCCATAATTTTAGCAACCGGCGGTTTTGCCTGAGGGGCAATTTTAACTAAATCCTGCCCTCTTCTGTCAGCCTCATGCTGAGCATCCTTTGCGCTCATTATTCCAAGCTGTTCGCCGTCTGCCGTGATAACACGAAGTTCCTTATCTCTGATTTCACCGTTAAGCTGCGGAGTTTCCTTGCTGATAAATAACACCTCTTTGATAAAAATTAAAAAATGCGAACATAATATGCCCGCATCTTAAACAAACCAAAATGATTATGCCCTTTTCGCCTGTGCTTAAGGGGAGAACGGGATACTGTCCTTCTTTATTGTGATGATATGTTAACACAAATTATTTTATTTGTCAACAATGAAATTACTTTTTTGTGTAACAAGTGTGTGAAAATTTAATTCCGTTTTCCTCATATTCAGCTAAAATTTCTTTTTTCCATTGCTTTTTGTCAAAATCCGGGAAATAAACATCTGCTTCCGAGCACACAGAATCTATTTCCGTTATATACATTTCGTCTGCCAGCGGCAAAAACTCCTTATATATACTTGCGCCGCCTATGACAAACATTTTATCGCCCTTGCATTTTTCAACCGCTTCATCAATACTGCGGCACATTACCGCTCCATCGACCTTATAATTTGAATTATGCGTTATTATAACGTTTTTTCTGTTAGGCAAAAGCTTTGAAAGAGATTCATAAGTTTTTCTTCCCATAGCAACCGTATTACCCGTTGTTATTTCTCTGAAAAAAACCATATCCCGGTGAAAATGCCAGATTAAATCGTTATTTTTTCCAAGCTCATTATTTTTTCCTGTTGCCGCGATAATTGAAATACTCATAAATTGCTCCCATTACTGTGATATAGGAAATTTAATTTTTCCGAGATGCTCATATCCTATCAGCTTTACATCCGAGCATTCTCTGCTGTTGTCAAATTTAAAGAAATCATCAACTTCAGGATTAAGCCAAAGCTTAGGCGCCGGTAAATCTCCCTGCTCATCAAAACGCCTGATTTGCTCTTTAATACCATCTGTCTGATTAATATAAATATGAGCGTCCTTAATACTCCAGTCTATGGTTCCGGGCTTCAGACCGCACGTCTGAGCAAGCATACAAAGCAAAACTGCATACTGGGTAACATTAAAAGGAAGCCCAAGGGGCACATCACAGGATCTTTGATGAACCCAGCAATTAAGGAAACCGTTTGTAACATCCCATTCGCTGCTCCAAACGCAGCTTGGCAAAACAGCCGTTTCAAGATAATCATTCTGCCAAAGGGTCATTATCATACGCCTGTCATCAGGATGGTTTTTGATTTTATCAATTAAATTTTGAGTCATTTGAAATTTTTTTACTATATATCCGTAAGCAGTGCCTATAGTATGCGCAAATTCCTTTCCGAAATTTTTATGAACGGGCTGCAAAATCAAATTTCCGTTTTTATCCGGAAGCATTTGATTGGCATTCCATATTCCGTTTTCATCAATCTCCCATTCATTCCAGATATTAACATTTCTTTCCCTAAGCCATCTTACATCATTTGACTGAGCCTGATAAATCCAAAGCATTTCAAGAACTGCCTGGCGGATAAAAAGCTGCTTTGTTGTTAAAACGGGAAATTCATTCTTCAAATCAAAATGAAAATAATGTGAAGGAATTTTTACAGTATCAATTCCCGTTCTGTTTTCAACTCTTATTCCGGACGTTAATATTTTTTTGCAAAGCGCGATATAATCTTTATCACATTTTGACATAATTTAATTATCACCATTATCATCTTTCTGAAACTGATACTGCTGCTTAAGTCGCTCGAATTCAGCTCCTGTTGAAGCGAAATTAAA
>JAJBVR010000178.1 GCA_020859725.1 Clostridiales bacterium
GCACTGATACAAGAAACTTTAACAAGTTTACACAAAACTATTGACACAATCTGTTGACAATTATTAAATAATAATATATTATATATTAAATATTAAGATCGGAAAAATAAATATAAAGGAGTTATTTATGACAAAAAATGATTTAACCGGCGATAAAATCACCGGAGGAAAGCGGAATTCCTCTAAGAACGGTTATACGGTTTATCGCAAGGTTAACAAAAAAACACATTCCAAAGCCGTTAAAAAGCCTCAGGAAAGCATTAAAATTTCTTTTTTGGGCGGTATGAATGAAATCGGCAAAAACATGATGGTTTATGAATATAAAAACGATATGTTCATTGTTGACTGCGGCCTTGCTTTTCCGGGAACGGAATTGTTAGGAGTTGATTCGGTTATTCCGGATTTTACCTATATTGAAAAAAATATTTCCAAAATAAAAGGGCTAATCGTTACTCATGGTCATGAGGATCATATCGGCGGTGTTCCGTATTTGTTGAAAAAATTCAGAATACCTATTTATTCAACTAAGCTTACCTTGGGTCTTATTTCAGGGAAACTTGAAGAGCACGGCCTTTTAAAGAAAGCAAAGCTTATTGAAATTGCGCCTAACGATAAAATATCTTTAGGTGAATTTAATATTGAATTTATTCATGTTAATCATTCCATTCCGGATGCGATTGCGCTTGCGGTATCAACTCCCACGGGAGTTATTATCCACACGGGCGATTTTAAAATTGATACCACACCGGTGGACGGAGATATGATAGATCTTGCCAAATTTGCCGAATATGGTACAAACGGTGTTCTTGCGCTTCTTCAAGACTCAACAAATGCCGAACGCCCGGGATACACCATGAGTGAAAAAACGGTTGGCGAGTCATTTGCAAATCTTTTCAGAAAAGCAGGAAAACGCCGTATAGTTGTAGCAACATTTGCTTCAAACATTCATAGGGTGCAGCAAATCATAGATGTTGCAAAGCAGCTTAAAAGAAAAGTTGCCGTTGTTGGCAGAAGCCTTGAAAATCTTGTTCAGGTAGGTGAGGATTTAGGATATTTAAATGTTCCTAAAAATATTCTTATATCCATTGATAATATAAAAGATTATACAGATGATAAGCTTGTTATTATAACAACGGGCTCGCAGGGCGAACCGATGAGCGCTCTTACAAAAATAGCAAACGGCGACCACAGAAAGGTTATGGCAACACCAAATGATTACGTAATCATTTCCGCTACGCCTATTCCCGGAAATGAGAAAATGGTGGGCAATGTTGTTAATGAGCTTATGAAGCGCGGCGTTGAAGTAATATATGAAAATATGTATGAGGTGCACGTTTCCGGGCATGCTTGCCAGGAAGAATTAAAGCTTATGATGGGAATAATCAAACCCAAGTTTTTTATTCCCATTCACGGCGAACAAAAGCATTTGCAAAGGCATGCAATGCTTGCACAGGCAATGGGAATCAGCAAAAAAAATATATATGTTGCGGATATAGGAAGTCATATTGCAATAAATGAAAAAGAAATAAAAACTCTTGAAGATGTTGAAAGCGGAGAGGTTTATGTTGACGGAATCGGAGTTGGCGACGTAGGAAACATTGTTCTTAACGACAGAAAACATCTTTCGGCGGACGGTATTATTATAATTGTTGCAACCATTGATTCAATATCAGGGGATATTGTTTGCGGGCCGGATATAGTAAGCCGCGGTTTTGTTCATGTCAGGGAAAGCGAGGAACTGATAAATTCCACAAGGGATTTGGCACGCAACGTTATTTATGACACATATAAAAGTAAAAATCATGACTGGAACACAATCAAAACAAATCTTCGCGATGAGGTTTCACGTATGATGTATGAACGCACAAAGCGCAGGCCGATGATTCTTCCGATTATTATGGAGCTTTGATAAAACCTGTCTTCAATAATTCAAGACCGGAATATTTTGTTTTGAAAGGAGATCTATATGAAAATAATTCTTAAAGAAGATGTTAAAAATTTAGGAAAAAAGGGAGAGCTTGTAAATACTTCTGACGGTTATGCAAGAAATTACCTGTTTCCGCGCGGCTATGCGGTTGAAGCAAATGCCGCTGCTATGAATGATTTTAACAATAAAGAAAACGCAAAAAAATTTCATAAGGAGCAGGAAATTCAGGCGGCGCAGGCAGATGCGGATATGCTTAGCGGAAAAACGATAAAGCTTACCGCAAAAGCCGGGGCGAACGGAAAGCTTTTCGGCTCGGTTACGGCGAAAGATATTTCTGTTGCTATTAAATCCGAGCTTAATCTTGATATTGATAAAAGAAAAATTTCGGTCAGCGAAATAAAGCAATTCGGTTCATATGAGGCTGAAATTAAAGTTTATCAGGGAATAACGGCGAAAATATTTGTTCAGGTAACTGAAGCTTAATTTTTATTTGGAACGGATGTATTTAAATGGCAGAAGCAATTAATTCCGGGTCTGCGGCGCTCCCTTACAGCTTGGAAGCTGAACAAGCTGTTTTAGGCTCAATTCTTATTGATTCGGATTGTATGGAAGAAGTTGTAACCATAATAAAACAGGAATATTTTTATCTTCCCCAGCACAGAGTTATATTCGGCTCAATGATGTCTATGTTCACAGGTTCTAAAGCTAAAATAGACCCTGTTGTTATTGCTGATGCTTTGGTAAAAGAAGGGCAGTATGATGTTTCCGGGGGAAGAGAATACCTTGTTGCACTGAAAGACAGTGTTCCATCCACGGCAAATGTTGCAACGTATGCAAAAATTGTGGAGGAGCAGTATTTTCTGCGCGCGCTTATTATAACATCTCAGCAGATAATTGAACAGGCGTCCGGCGGAGGCTCTGAAGCATCTGTTATTCTTGACTCTGCTGAACAAAAAATATATGATATTCGCCGCGGTAAAGATGTAAACGGGCCAAAAAAAGTTTCAGATGTTATAATTAATGATGTTTATGACCGTTTACATAAACTAACCGGTGAAGAAAAAGAACAGTTCAGGGCAATTCCTTCCGGTTTCGGTATGCTTGATAAATATATTACAGGGCTTAATAAATCGGATCTCATTTTAATAGGCGCAAGGCCTGCAATGGGTAAAACCTCGTTCGCGCTTAATCTTGCGCAGAATGTAAGTATGCTTGCAAAGAAGAAATGTGTATTTTTCAGCTTGGAAATGACAAAGGAACAGCTTGCCGAAAGGCTTCTTTCGTCAAGAGCAGGCGTTCCGAGCCAAAAGCTGAGAACAGGAGAGCTTTCTGATGACGAATGGGTACGCCTCGGAAATGCGGCGGGGGAATATGAAGAAGTTGAGCTTTATCTTGACGATGCGTCAAATACAACAGTTCCCGAAATTAAATCCAAGGTACGGCGCTTGAAAAATGTTGATATAGTTATAATTGATTATCTCGGTCTTATACAATCCGCCGTCAGAAAAGAAAACAGAGTTCAGGAGGTTTCCGAAATCACGAGAAATCTTAAAATGATGGCAAAAGATTTGAATATTCCGGTTGTATGCTGCGCTCAGCTTTCAAGAGGCACAGAGGGAAGAGGCAAAAGCCATAAGCCCCAGCTTTCTGATTTAAGAGAATCCGGCTCAATAGAGCAGGACGCCGATATTGTTATGTTTCTGTATAGAGAAGATTACTACAGAAATGAACAGGATGAGGATAAGCAAGATGATATTGACGCTAATTCAACCGAATTAATAGTTGCCAAAAATCGTCATGGCGCTACAGGCTCTATTGAGATGACATTTGATAAAGAATTTACTCGTTTCAGAAGTATTGAGAAAAAATATGAATGATAAAGTTAACGGCACGGTAAGTAAATTTAATCGTCTTTCTGAAGGCGATACTGTGATGATTGCTTTCTCCGGCGGCGCCGATTCGGTTTTTCTGTGCGAATATTTACAGTCTGTAAAAGATAAATTTAAACTTTCCTTAAAGGCTGTGCATGTTGAACACGGTATACGCGGAAAAGAAAGTTTAAAAGATTGCGAATTTGCAGTTGAATACTGTGCAAAAAACAATATTGAATGTTTGGTTTTTCACATCAATGCTGTTGAAGAAGCAAAAGCGGCAGGGCTTGGAATTGAAGAATACAGCCGAAATAAAAGATATGAAATTTTCGATTCAATAAGCTGTGATAAAATTGCAACCGCTCATAGTTTATCCGATAACATAGAAACGGTACTGTTCAGGCTCGCAAGGGGTACATCATTAAAAGGTCTTTGCGGAATCCCACCGAAACGAGGAAAAATTATTCGGCCGCTTATTGAAATAACCTCGTATGAAATAAGAGAATATTTAAAAAAGCATAATATTCCATTTTGTGTTGACAGCACCAATTTTGATAATAATTATTCTCGCAACTATATCAGAAATAAAATTATTCCGGAATTTAAAAATATAAATTCCGAATTTGAAAATAATGTTTCAAGACTTATTGAAAATACAAGGGAAAATCAGGAATTTCTTTCTACAGACACTGATTTTAAATCAGTGTCTGTATGCTGTAACGGTGATTTGCAGCTTGATAAAATGCGTTGTATGAGCGTTTCAGAAATTAAGCGAATCATCGACAAATGGCTTAACGATAATAATATTTCCGATATTAATAAATATAAGAT
>JAJBVR010000020.1 GCA_020859725.1 Clostridiales bacterium
CCCCCTTTGAAGTCTTCTTCGATACTCTGTTGCGCTTGACTTGACAATTCAAGCATATAAAATTATCATAATCAGTATTTTATTAATTTTATTTCACAATTTGCTATTGTTTGATTTTTAAAAAATTGATTAACAAACTTACCGCCGGCTTATATTAAGCCCGGCGGTTTTATTTCCGCCTAAAATTTTTATTTTCTATAATATAATAATATAACAAATAAAAATACGGTGAGAATGACGAGCATTCTCACCGTGCATACAATAAGTATATTAGTTTTTCCGTTAACGGACGATAGCCTACTTTTGTTTAATAGCAGCCTGTGCGGCGGCAAGGCGGGCAATCGGAACGCGGAACGGCGAACAGGATACATAATCGAGTCCGATTTGATGGCAAAATTCAACAGAGCTTGGGTCTCCGCCGTGCTCACCGCAGATACCGCAGTGAAGGTTGGGGCTGGTTTTCTTTCCGTTTTCAACAGCCATTTTCATAAGCTTGCCAACGCCGACTGTATCAAGCTTTACAAAAGGATCCGATTCAAATATTTTAGCATCATAATATGATTCAAGGAATTTACCGGCGTCATCACGGCTGAAGCCGTAAGTCATCTGAGTAAGATCATTTGTGCCGAAGCAGAAAAATTCAGCTTCTTCTGCAATTTCATCAGCGGTAAGAGCGGCGCGCGGAATTTCAATCATTGTGCCCACTTCATATTTCATATCAATTCCTGCCGCGGCGATTTCAGCGTCTGCTGTTGCAACAACAATATCCTTAGCAAATTTAAGTTCCTTAACGTCACAGGAAAGAGGAATCATAATTTCGGGTGAAATGGTTTTTCCTGTTTCCTTGGAAACATTTATAGCGGCGCGGATAACAGCCTTTGTTTGCATTTTAGCAATCTCGGGATATGTTACCGCCAAACGAAGTCCGCGGTGACCCATCATCGGGTTTGTTTCGTGAAGAGACACGCAAATATCCGTAAGCTCCTGAACCGACATATTAAGTTCATCAGCAAGCTCGGCAATTTCATCCTCTTTCTGAGGAACAAATTCGTGAAGAGGAGGATCAAGGAAACGAATGGTCATCGGGCGGCCGTCAAGCTCCTTATACATAGCCTCAAAATCTCCCTGCTGAAGCGGAAGAATTTCATTAAGAGCAGCCTCGCGCGCTTCAACGGTTTTAGCAACAATCATTTTGCGGATTGATTTAATTCTGTCGCCCTCAAAGAACATATGCTCTGTGCGGCAAAGACCGATTCCCTCAGCGCCGAATTTAAGCGCCTGAGCAGTATCTCTCGGGTTATCGGCATTTGTTCTTACCTTAAGTTTACGATAGCTGTCCGCCCAGCCCATAAAGCGGCCGAAATCACCGCTGATTGAAGCGCTTACTGTTGGAATAGCTTCGCCGTAAATATTACCCGTGGAACCATCAATGGAAATATAATCACCCTCGTGGTATTTTTTGCCGGCAAGCTCAAAATATTTATCCTCCGCGTGCATATTGATTTCACCGCAGCCGGATACACAGCAAGTGCCCATACCGCGCGCTACAACCGCAGCGTGTGAGGTTGTGCCTCCGCGAACGGTAAGGATACCCTCGGCGGCAACCATACCTTCAATATCATCAGGTGAGGTTTCAAGACGAACAAGAACCACCTTTTCTCCTTTTTCAGCCCAATCCTTTGCGTCTGCGGCTGAAAATACAACTTTACCGCAGGCTGCGCCCGGAGAAGCGGCAATACCCTTTCCTATAGGAGTGGCTGCTTTAAGAGCGGCCGCGTCAAACTGATCGTGAAGAAGTGCGTCAAGCTGCTTTGGCTCAACGCGAAGAACGGCTTCTTTTTCATCAATCATACCCTCGTCTACAAGATCAACGGCAACTTTAAGAGCCGCGGCCGCCGTTCTTTTTCCGTTACGGGTTTGAAGCATATAAAGCTTGCCGTTTTCAATGGTAAATTCCATATCCTGCATATCTTTATAATGCTTTTCAAGGTTCATTGCGATATCATGGAACTGAGCATAAACCTCCGGCATTTCCTCTTCAAGCTTTGCGATTGGAGAAGGAGTGCGGACACCGGCAACAACATCTTCGCCCTGAGCGTTGATAAGATATTCACCGTAAAGACCCTTTTCGCTTGTAGCCGGATTTCTTGTGAATGCAACGCCTGTGCCTGATTTCATATTAAGATTTCCGAATACCATGGGCTGAACATTAACAGCCGTGCCCCATGAATAAGGAATATCGTTCATACGGCGGTAAACATTTGCACGTGGGTTGTCCCATGAACGGAAAACAGCCTTAACAGCCTCCATCATCTGCTCCTTGGGATCGGTTGGGAAATCAACGCCTTTTTCATTTTTATAAAATTCTTTAAAGAGCCTTACAAGCTCTTTCATATCATCCGTATCAAGCTCAACATCATATTTAACGCCTTTTTTAGCCTTGAGCTCATCGATAATAACTTCAAATCTTTTCTTTGAAAGCTCCATAACAACATCGGAAAACATCTGAATGAAGCGGCGGTATGAATCATAAACGAAACGCTCAAAAGAAGGATCGGGATTGCCCTTTATGAGACCTTCGGCAACCTCGTCGTTAAGACCGAGATTAAGAATGGTATCCATCATACCCGGCATGGAAGCGCGCGCGCCGGAACGAACGGATACAAGAAGCGGGCATTCGGGATCGCCGAATTTCTTTTCATTAATAGCTTCGATTTTTGCAAGATAATCATAAATCTCAGCTTCAATTTCCGGAGCGATTATTTTGCCGTCGTCATAATAACGTGTGCAAGCCTCCGTTGAGATGGTAAATCCCTGCGGAACAGGCATTCCCAGCCTTGTCATCTGAGCAAGGTTAGCGCCCTTTCCGCCGAGAAGCTCTCTCATGGTTTCATCGCCCTCTGAGAACAAATAAACATACTTGTGACTCATAAATGAGTACCTCCCTAAAACTTTTCTTATTGTTATACTTAACAACCGTGTAAGTACATTGCGGTAACATTATATCATATTACTTTATGAATTACAAACAATTTTTATAATTTTTTATTATTGCAAATTATTGCAAAATTTGTTATTGAAAAGTGCGGCGTTTAGTGTATAATAATTAATAAACAATAAAAAATCAGTGAGGTTTGTTTATGAAGTGTGCAATAATTCTTGCCGGAGGCAAAGGAACAAGAATGAAATCCGAAATGCCCAAAGTAATGTGCGAGGTTCTTTTTGAGCCTATGATTTCCCACGTTGTGCGCGCGGTTAAAAGCGCCGGGTGTGAAGACATATGCGTTGTAACGGGATACAAACACGAAATTGTTGAAAACTTTTTGCCGAAAGAAATCAAAACTGCATATCAAAATCCGCAGCTCGGCACAGGCCACGCGGTTATGACGGCGCGTAATTTTGTTGAGGAACATAAAAATGATGAAATCCTTATTTTAAACGGCGACGGCCCTTTGATGGACGCGGAAACCATTAACGCGGCATACGGTTACCACAAAGCCAATAAAAACGCGATTACGCTTATCTCCGCTATAGTTGACGACACAAACGGAATAGGCCATATAAAAAGGGACGAAAACGGAAATCTGCTTTGCATTGTTGAGCACAAGGACGCAAATGAGGAAGAAAGGAAAATAAACGAATCAAACGCCGGCACTTACTGGTTTAACGGAAACGCTCTTCTTTACGCGCTTGACCGCATCACCAACAATAATGTTCAAAATGAATATTATCTTACGGACAGCCTTGCCATTCTGATCGGCAAAGGTGAAAACGCCGGCGCCTATGTTTGTGAGGACAACGAAGTGGTGCTTGGAGCGAACGACAGAAAACAGCTTAATATACTTAACAACATAATGAGAAGAAAAATAAACGATTTTCATATGGAAAACGGGGTTGACATTCCGTGCACAGACGGAGTTATCATCTGCACAAATGTTAAAATAGGCGCAAGCACAACCATTTTGCCAAACACGGTTATTCTGGGAAACACCGTTATCGGCAGCGGATGCACAATCGGCCCGAACACCTTTATAACCAACGGAAAAACAGGAAATCACGTTAAGCTGGACAATGTTAAGCTTTCAGACAGTGAAGTGCAGGACGGAACAGACTGCGGCCCGTTTGTTCAAATAAGAGCAGGCAGTAAAATTTGCAAAAACGTTCATATAGGCAATTTTGTGGAGGTTAAAAACTCCGTTGTGGGCGAGGGCACAAAGTGCGCCCATTTAACATATATAGGAGATTCCGACGTAGGCGAAAGCGTTAATTTCGGATGCGGTGCGGTTACCGTAAATTATGACGGGAAAAATAAACACAGGTGCAAAATCGGCAGCCATGCTTTTATCGGCTGCAACACAAATTTGATTGCTCCCGTTGAAATAGGTGATTATGCGTTTACAGCCGCAGGCTCTACAATTACGGATAACGTGCCCGAAAACGCGCTTTCCGTTGCAAGAGCAAAGCAAATAAACAAAGCCGATTGGGTTTTAAAGAAAAAGCCGTATAAAAATATGAAATAGGCTTTTTTGGGGAAAGGCATAAAAGAAAATTATAAAATAATTTGCTGTAGTTGATTACAAAAGGCGAATTAATATATAATAA
>JAJBVR010000130.1 GCA_020859725.1 Clostridiales bacterium
TAAATATATCAGGCATATCATAAATCAAATTATCTTTTCCGCAGGATTTATGAAATACTGAAAACTCTCCGAGGCAAAAAGCCTCGCACGCCTAATCAGTTATAAACAGCAAAATCATTTAAATATCTCCTCTTGAAATGCCTGCTGTAATAATATATAATATTTAACGGTATCATTAAGGAGGATTTTTTATGGAAAAAATATTGGTTTTGGATTTCGGCGGTCAATATAACCAGCTAATAGCCAGAAGAGTTCGTGATAATAATGTTTACGCCGAGATTCTGCCTTATACAACACCTATTGAAAAAATCAGGGAAAACGGGTATAAGGGCATAATATTTACCGGCGGACCTAATTCCGTTTACGATATGAGCTCTCCCCATTACTCAAAAGAAATACTTGATTTGGGCGTGCCCGTTTTGGGAATATGCTACGGCTGCCAGTTGATCGCATGGATGAGCGGCGGCAAGGTTGAAACCGCTCCTGTTTCCGAATACGGAAAAATTGAATTTACAGCAGAAAAGTCCCTTTTATTTGATGATATTCCAAAAAAATCAATCGTATGGATGAGCCATACGGATTATATATCAACTCCCGGTAGCGGCTTCAGAATAACCGGCAGCACAGATGACTGCCCGTGCGCCGCTATGGAAAACAATGAAAAAAATATTTATGCCGTTCAGTTTCACCCGGAGGTTACTCATTCTCAGTTCGGCTCAAAAATACTTAATAATTTTCTTTATAAAATATGCCGCTGCAGCGGCGACTGGGTTATGGATAATTTTATTGAAAACACAGTTGCAAAGCTTCGCAGTGAAATAGGCGATAAAAACGTTATCCTCGGCTTATCCGGCGGAGTTGATTCCTCCGTGGCAGCCGGTCTGCTCTCAAGGGCGGTGGGAAATCAGCTTACCTGCGTTTTTGTTGACCAGGGACTTATGAGAAAAGATGAGGGCGATTTTGTTGAAAAAACCTTCACCGAACTTTTTGATATGAATTTTGTAAGAATTAACTGCAAAAATCATTTTCTTTCTAAATTAAAATGGGTTAAAGACCCTGAGGAAAAAAGAAAAATTATAGGCGCTGAATTTTTCAATGTTTTCTGGAATGAAATCAGAAATCAAAAAGATAAAGGCTTTTTCGCGCAGGGCACAATTTACCCGGATTGCATAGAAAGCGGAAAAGGCGACGCGGCAGTTATAAAAACCCATCATAACAGAGTCAAAATACCAAGTGACGTTCAGTTTGCCGGAGTAATAGAGCCGCTTTGCGATTTATTTAAGGATGAAGTGCGCAGAGTAGGCGAAAAACTCGGCATCCCAAAAGAGCTTGTATGGCGCCAACCATTTCCCGGTCCCGGGCTCGGCGTTCGCGTAATCGGAGAAGTCACAGAGGAAAAAATAAAGGTGCTTCAGGAAGCAGACTGGGTTTTGCGGGATGAAATGGCTAAAAACGGCTATGAAAAAAATCTTGCTCAATTTTTCTGCGTGCTTCCGGATGTGAAGACCGTAGGAGTAATGGGCGATCACCGAACATATGACCACCTAATAGGCATCCGCGCCGTAACAACGGATGATTTTATGACGGCCGACTGGGCAAAAATCCCGTACGACATTCTTGCAAAGGTTTCAAACAGAATTACAAACGAGGTTGCTCACGTAAACCGCGTTGTGTACGACATAACCTCCAAACCCCCCGGCACCGTGGAGTGGGAATAATTTCACACCCTTAAAAAGCCTGTAAAATAAGGATTTTCGCCGTTTGAAAGCCCTCTGTGGCAACAAAATGGCAACATTATTTGAATTACTGCAAAAGTAAAGAGCTAACTGATTTTTTGAGAAGTCAGTTAACTCTTTTTTGTTATTTGTTTTCTTGCCAAAAATAAAATTGCTCTATTACTAAATTGTAGATAATATCCATTTTATTCTCATCAAAAGGCAAGTCAATATCTGTGCATATATAGTATAAAAGCTGTTGCCTTTTTTATAATATACGACTAAACCTATCCTGTCGTATAAGGCGTGAAAGTTGGCAGAATTTCTATCTAAATCAAGCATATTAAGCGAAATTAAGCAATTAAAACCTTCGTTTTGGGTTTTAACTTCAACCCACTTTCAATTTTCAGGGTCAAATGGTGCTATTGTTTTTGCATTGTTGTATGTTGGTTTTCCCTTTCCTGCATTACCACGATTTACGATAGCCAAAAAATTATGATTTTTTAGTTTATCAGACAAATGCTTAGCCGGAAGCTTTCGTTGCTCATTTCTTGAACATTCATAAGCTTCTTTAATGCTGCAAAAGGAATTACATTCTCAATTTGGCATCTTATCTCCTTGTGGATTTACTTTTTAACATCGCTTGTAGGATAGTTATAACGCCAACGGTAACATTTTTCTTTGTGATTTCCCTGCTTTTAAGCCTGTTTCTGCCATACTGAAACATTTAAAACATTGTGATTAATTTTACACCATTCCCGTATCAAGGCGGATATACAGCTAATCATTGATTTTATCAATACTATACCGCAATAATTTAAAACTTAATCTGCAATAAGCAAAGCAATATATTTTTCCATCAAATCAAAGAAATGATTTACTGTTTTTTCATCTTCGTCATTGCCTCGGACGCACATTGAAAGAGTTAATTCATTTCTAAGCGATGTTGCCGAAAGCAGAACATAGGGCTTATATTTTACGGCTCCGCTCATAAATCCGTCAACAGGCTCATTTCCTTCCAGCGCCAGCTTATCTGATTCCAAAACGCCTATGTTGCTCATTGCCATCATAGGATTGGAATATCCTATCTTGATAATTTCCTCAGACGCGGCATAAGGCAGTATTTTATACCCCAGATTTAAAAGCGGCAGCCCGTGAAGCCCCATAAAACGATCCCTTTTAAACTGATTTGAGCTGCGCGTAACATAATCAAGAGTTTCAAAAATATTTTTTCCGAGTTTTGGTATTCTGCACTGCATCCAAGCGGTTTGATTAGTTATTCCGCTTTCGGATTTATGCTTTATATGGCGGCGCAAATCAATCGCGCAGGAAATCGAAACACCGTCATTTTCACTGAATCCCGCCAATTCATACACACTGCAAAAATAAGCGCACATAAGCATATCGTTGATTGTGGCGCCGTGCGTCCTGCCATTAGCTTTAATTTTTAAAAAAGTTTCCGCGGGAATTTTACGTTTTAAAATAAAAGGCTTATCGCGTATATTATCCGGCGTAAGGGGAAATTTATGATTATCCTTTGAATTTATATTTTTATAAAGGCTTTTTGCCATTTTCTTTTCCGTCTGCGAAAAATCCTCATAAACAAATTCATAAGAACGTGTTCCGGTTTTTAAATTTAATGGGCTTATTCCCTTTTCAACATAATCATTATAATTTTTACATAAAGCAATAAGAAAATATTTAAAATCCCCGCCGTCCATACACATATGATTTTCAACAATGCAAAGCACGGATTTATCGCCGTGGTTGAACACGGCGGCTTTCATTTGAATATCGCTTTCAGGTGGAATATACGTTACAAGAAAGCTGTTTATTTCCGCTTCCAAAGCTTCATCAGGCACTGTTTTAACTGTAAGCACATCATCAATATTATAGTCTTTTACCGTCCAATAGGGGTGAATATGATTATCTGTAAATGATGAATGAAGAACCGGCGCTTTTTCAAAAAAGCATATAAGCACCGTTTTAAGCGCTTCAATATTTATTTTAAAATCATATCGTAGTTCCACGTGCACCATCCTGTCATTATAATCACGGAAAAGATAATGCATTTTATCCCAAAGCTCAGCGTTTAATTTTCTTTCCATTCGTTTTCCGCCTCCGTTTTCTTTTTTTCGTTTATAATTAATGATACGGCGGAAATAAGCACATCAATTAAAACAGCAACAGGCACCAGCATCCAGCCTTTATTCCATTCCACCGCGGAAACAGCTCCCAAAATAACATAAAGCATTGTAAAAACGGGCGGAATATATAAAAGATAATTAATTAATACCAATTTCTGACCTGTAACGGTGACATAAACAGCATCCGCAATAAACATCAGCGCTACTCCGGCAATAAAAGCAAGCCAGCTGTGAGGCAAATGAAAAATCGCCAGGCATAATATAAACACAGTCGTGGAAAGCAGCATAACATTAAGAGCAAGCACAATCCGAGCAATTAAATGAAATATTCGGCGCATTTTGCTGACCTTTACTATTATCAAATCCAAAAGGTATGACACCCACAGGCATATCCCGCCAACCATCAGCACCCATGTTTGCCCCCATTTTTGTGTTGCAAAGCTTATGATTAAATATATTGACAAAAGAGCCGCTACGTAAATAAAAGAGCCTATAATATTATTTATTATTTTTCGTTTTTCCCTTCTTTTTCCGACGCTTTTTTCATAATACTCTTTATATTCCGCCTTTAAATCCGGATGCTCAGCCACAACTAAATCACTGAGCACTTTTTTATCCTTAAGCCCGTGTGATTCAATCTCATCGGCACGATTTGTCATTTCATCAAGAATGCTTTTTTTAAAAAGATAAAGAATTTTTCCGTCCTTAACACCGCTTAATGAATTTTCT
>JAJBVR010000219.1 GCA_020859725.1 Clostridiales bacterium
ATATTTTAACATAATAAATGATTTTTTACAATCAAAATTTATAATTTTTGTTGGAAATGTTGCGCTTTTAATCCAACGGGTGAATAAAAAGCCCTGAAAGAAGCTTTGGCTCAAACCATGTTGATTTGGGCGGCATAATTCCGCCGACGTCTGCTATTTCCATTAATTCCTCAATGGTAGGCGGAAACATTGAAAACGCGATTTTCATATCCGAACAGGCTCTTTTTTCAAGTTCCTCAAGCCCTCTTATGCCTCCCACAAAATCTATTCGGGAATCATTTTTCGGGTCCTTTATTCCCAAAATCGGGTCAAGCAGATTGTCCTGCAAAACGGAAACGTCAAGATTTTTTACGGGATTATTGCTTTCGGTTATTTCTTTTTTTGCAAAAAGGGAATACCAGCTTTTGTTTAAATACATTCCGAAGCTGTGCTTTTCTTTGGGTTTAAACGCTTTGCTTTCCTTATTAATTTCAAATACTTTTGAAATTTTATTGAAAAATTCTTTTTCAGAAAGGCTGTTTAAATCACGCACAACTCTGTTGTAATCCATAATATGCAAATCTCTGTCCGGAAATGCAACGGCAAGAAAATAGTTAAATTCCTCTTTTCCAGTATATTCCGGGTTTTCTTTTCTTCTCATTTCACCCACCTTAACAGCGGAGACGCATCTGTGGTGGCCGTCTGCAATGTAAAACGCGGAAACCTTTTCAAAAAGCGCGGAAATCCGCCGAGTTGTCTGCTCATCATCAATAACCCACACCGTCTGGCATGCTCCCGCTTTGTTAAAATTGTAAACAGGGGTGTTGTTTTCGGCAAAATTATTGATTATTCTGCTGATGTCATCGTTTTTTCTGTAAGTAATGAAAATCGGCCCGGTGTCAGCGTTTGTTATGTTAACGTGATTAATTCTGTCTTCTTCCTTTTTTGACAGCGTTTTTTCATGCTTTTTAATTACTCCGTGTAAATAATCGTCAATGCAGGCGCAGCCGGCAAGCCCTGTTTGCACTCTGCCGTTCATAGTTTGCCTGTAGATATAAAAGCATGGCTGTTTATCCTGAATAAGCGCGCCGCTTTTTTCAAGGGCTTCAAGATTTTCCTTTGCTTTTAAATAAATTTCTTTTGAGTATTGATTTGTGCCCTTTGGAAAATCAACCTCCGCTCTGTCTATATGAATAAAAGAAAGCGGATTTCCTTTAACAAGCTCACGCGCTTCGTTGCTGCTCATACAGTCATACGGCAATTCGGGAATAAGCTCCTGATTTTCTTCGGCGGGTCGAAAAGCCCTGAAAGATTTAAAAATTGCCATTATTTATCCGCCTTTCCGTTGTTTTTTTCATAAATAATTCCAAGCCCGTCAAGAAGCAGATTTTCGTCCACAACAACGTCCCTGCGAATAACCTTGGCCACGGCGCGGCCGAGCCCACCGGTTATTACAACGGTGGCCTTTTCACCAAGCTCCTCCTCAAAGCGGGTTATCATTCCCTCCAGCATAGCGGCGGCGCCTATTACGGAGCCGCATTTCATAGCGTCTATTGTGTTTGCTCCTATTATTCTGGAAGGAGCCGAAATATCTATGTGCGGCAAAAGCGATGTTCCGTTTGCAAGCGAGTTAATCGCGGTTTTAATTCCACACATAATTGCGCCCCCAAGATGAGCGCCTGTTTTATCTATAACGGAAGCGGTGGTTGCCGTGCCTATGTCAAACACTATGGCGGGCAGGGGGTATTTGTTTATTACCGCCACGTCGCCCGCAACTAAATCAGCGCCCATTTCGGCGGGGTTGTCAAGCTTTATATTAAGCCCTGTTTTTATTCCCGGGCCAACTACTATAGCTTCCACCCCGCAAATTGTTTTTATGCTTTTTTTAAGAGTTCTTACAAGCGCGGGAACAACGCTTGAAATTATCGCCCCGCTGATTTCTTTAATGTTTTTTATATCCAAAAAAGTTTTAAGCTTCATTGAATATTCAATTTCCGTTTCGGAGGTGTTTGTTGAAAGCCTGCCCGAGTGAACAAGATTTTTGCCGTCCATAACTCCCAAAACAATATTTGTGTTTCCCACGTCAACCGCAAGAATCATAATCATCCCGCCCCTATATTCTGAATAAATAATAGAATCTATTATATTATAATTTGATTGTGTTGTAAAGATTATAAATAAAAAAGGCGCTGCTGAAACAGTATCAGGGCTTTATAAACGGGGCGGATATAAAAAGCGTTAAAAAAGCAAGGGCGTTAACCTTGCTTTTATATAGATTATTCCATTTGCTTTCCCAAGAACGCCGCCGCTACCTGCACAAGTTTAATATCTGTTTCGGTAGGTAAATCTCCTTTTTTCATCTTCAATAAGCGCCACCGCTCCGGAAACATCCCCGCCGTATATGATGGGATACACCACATTGGCTTTTCTGTCAAATCCCTCAATGGCATTCATTGCCGGCATATCACCGGTTGCAGTATAAACGCTTCTGTTTTCCATAAGTTCTTCTAAATTTTTTGTTATTCGCCGTTCAAGAATTTCGTGCTTGCTTATTCCCGACGCCGCGATAACGTGGTCGTTGTCGGTAATAACAACCGGAAGTCCTCCGCTTTTGTGCAGTACTTCGGCGTATTGATTTGCAAAATTGGAAAGCTCCCCTATAGGGGAGTACTTTTTGAATATAACCTCGCCCTCTGCGTCTGTGAAAATTTCCAGCGGGTCGCCGCCACATAAAACATTGACACCGAAAGCCTTGTCCCTTTGGTTACGCACCTTTTGGACTATCGTGGCTTCTAAGTTACTCTCGATGTCCCACTTAAAATTTACGACTTTTCCTCTGTAACCCGCTCTTTCAAGTTCTTCTTCGGTTAATGTTCCCGACTCAAGCAGCATTTGAATATCGGACTTTAACTGAATATCGATTTGTGATTCGTCGCCGTCGTGAATGATTATTTTATCAATTATAATTGATAAATCACCTTTATCAAGTTTTTTCTTATTGACAATATCTCTAAAAATTTCAATAGCGTTTTTAGCAATTCGGTTGACCTCTATCGTTTGATTTCTGCGTTCAACCATTAAAGCCGTCTGCTTTTCCAAACCTTCGATTTTTGATATGAGTTCGTTTTCAATATCCTCATAGGCTTCCTCAATCATATCTCGCTGTTCTTCGTCAGCTTTCATAACATCTCTGATTTTTTGCTTTTGAGTTGCCTTGAACTCCTCTTTGGCTCTTGCCAAATCCACCTGCAAATTGGCAACGCTGTCTGCGTTTGATTTCAAATTGTCCGCTTCGTTAGAGATATTTTTTTCAAGCTCGGCAATCATATTGTCGGAGGTTTTCATAATTCGCTCAACATATTTTTTCAAAACGGTGTCAAGCACATCAACTCTGATATGATGAGAAGTACAGCCTTTAAGACCACGCTTGTGATATGTTCCGCAGGTATATGCCGGAGCTAAATCAGGCCTGCTCATTGAAAACATCGGACTTCCGCACTCACAGCAAAACAAGAAACCAGAATAATCGTTATCGTACTTTTTGTTTCCTCGATAATTATTTTTTGTTCTTGTCGCAAGCTGCTGCTGTGCTTTCATAAATTCCCTTTCGGAAACTACAGGCGTATGATGATTTTCAAAAACTATGTTTTCTTCTGCATTGAGTCTTTTATCCGGACCGTTAATTCGTTTGCGTGTATATTTACGCTGGCGGAGAGTTCCAATATAAAAATCGTTTTGCAAAATTCCACTGACGGTCGGTATAGCCCAAACAGGCGAAGCTTTCAGCTTAATATCAACTTTTTTCTTGTTTAATTCTGCCATCTTACGCTTGCGTTCAATTTCAACCATTCGTGGGGTTGGGATTTTTTCGTCCGTCAAGGTGTTTGAGATTTTCTTGTATCCCATTCCGCTGTTATACATTTCAAAAATTCTGCGAACAACCTCTGCACAGGCTTTGCCAACCTCAAAGGTCATATTTTTGCTGTCAACCATATAGTAGCCGTACGGTACGGCGCAAATCCAATCGGCGTTATTTTGACGCATTTCAACAACCTTTTTCACCTTTTTTGAAGCATCGGTAACAGGCATTTCATTCAATAAAAATCGCACTTGAATATTATTCCAATCATCATAGGTCGGATAGTCTATACCGTCTCCGATTGATATAATACGCACTCCTGCGTCACGCAAATCCTCAAGCTCAACAAGTCCCTTACTGTTTCTACGGGAAAAACGTGATAAGTCTTTAATCAAAAGTATATCGTAATCTCCGCTCATCAGCAGAGGACGCATTTTCATATAGGACTCACGCTGCTCAAAGGTATATCCCGAACGGTCACGGTCAACATAATAATCCACCTTTGCATCGGGAAATCTCTGCTTTAAGTACGCTTTTATAATTCTTCTTTGGTTTTCGATAGAGGTGTTATCTCTGTCTTTTTCGGTGTCAACCGAAATACGCATATATGCCGCCATCTTCTTACCCACATCATCACCACCAATATTATACTTATTTTATGTTTTCTTTTATGAACTCGAATTGCAATAGCAAGTTGCAATAGTTTTATCAGTGATGCTCGTTGGCAG
>JAJBVR010000073.1 GCA_020859725.1 Clostridiales bacterium
AATAATAATTAATGTGAAAAATTCACTGACTAAATCATATTGATTTGAGGAGAGCCGGAAGTCTTGTAAGAGCTCCGCCCAAACGCCAGAAAATTTTTGAAAAGCCTACAAATGTTGATTTATCATCATTAAGCATCATAAGCAGACCGTCTGCCATATCAGGTGAAAAAACGCCCATACTCATCTGAATAAAGTTTCTGATTGGAATTTGAGTTGCCATAGCGGCAAGCATTTTTCCGTCACCGTTTTCAGCAGAACCCATTTTAGACATAATTTTTTCAATTAATCCGCAAATTCTGCCTCCCCACTTTGTGTGCCTTGCGTCATTAAGGCAGCAATATAAATCAATCGGCTTTGATTGATCCCTTTCGCGGGCAGGAAGCTTCTGTCCGTAAACAGCGCTCCACTGCGCGTCATCAATTTCATCAAGCGCAGCTTTGTAATAAGCCGGAGCTTCTGCTCTTAAATCAGGGATTTCAGCTGCTACGCTTGAAATAACGTTAACAGTTTCAGTCAATCTTATATCACGGCTTGACGCTGCCGCCATAATTTCAAACTCACCTGTTTCAACGTGCCAATCGCCTATATTAACATTATAATAGGCAAAAGCGCGTTTTCCAAGCTCAATGCTAACCTCTTTTTCCTCCCCCGCTTTAAGGAACACCTTTGTAAATGCACGCAATTCCTTCTTCGGCCGGAAAACGGTTGATTCTTTATCCGAAACATAAATCTGAGCAATTTCCGCCCCGTTGCGCTCACCTGTATTTTTAATTTTGAATGAAACCTTAAGCATTTCGGTATCATTAATTTCCTTTGAGGATAATTTCATATCGCTGTATTCAAAGGTTGTATATGAAAGACCGTAACCGAACGGGAAAAGAACATCCTTTTCGGCAGTGTCATAATAACGATAGCCTATATATAAGCTTTCTTTATGCTCCGAAACAACAGGCCCACCGGGATAATTTCCGTAAGTTGGATTATCGCTGAATTTAATCGGGTAGGTTTCGGCGGTTTTTCCGCTCGGATTAACAATGCCCATCAGAATATCGGCAACCGCAGAACCGCCTGCCTGACCGCCAAGACCGGAATTAAGCAGGGCTTTAACCTCATTTATCCAAGGAATATAAACTACAGAACCTCCAGCAAGCACAACAATTGTGTTAGGATTGGCTTTTGCAATTTCCGAAACAAGGCTGTTATGACTTTTCGGCATATCAATATTTACTCTATCATACCCCTCGCCCTCAAATTCCTCTGTTAAGCCAACAAATACAACAGCAACATCCGCTGACTTTGCCTCTGAAACAGCGCTGCTTACAAGAGCGTTATTAATTTCATCCTTGCCCTTTTCATAGCCCTGAGAATATGTAACATCGGCTCCGAGTTCTTTAAGCTTATCGAACGCGTTATCCAGCTTTGTGGGATTTATAACAGAGCTTCCCGCGCCCTGAAATCTCGGTGACTTGGCAAGCTCGCCTATAACCGCTATTTTCTGCGAAGATTTAAGAGGAAGAATATTATCGCTGTTTTTAAGAAGCACCATAGAGCCTTGGGCAACCTTGCGCGCTTTTTGATGGTGCGCTTCAACATCAAACTTTTTGCTGTTTTCAAGCGCCGGCTTTGATTTTAAAATTAAATCAACAACATTATCTACTCTTTCGTTAAGGACCTCTTCATCAAGAGAGCCATCCTTAACGGCATCTATAATCCTTTGCGTATTGAGTGTTCCTGATGACGGCATTTCAAGGTCTGTGCCGTTTTCAAGCCCCGGGACTCTGTCTACAGAAGCGCCCCAGTCCGTAACAACAAGCCCTTTAAAACCCCATTCATCACGAAGAACTTTATTTTGAAGCCAATCATTTTGGGAAGCATAAACCCCGTTTATGCGATTATATGAATTCATTACCGTCCACGGCTGCGATTCCTTAACGGCAATTTCAAATGCGGGAAAATAAATTTCTCTGATTGCGCGTTCATCAATAACCTCATTTACAACCATTCTGAACGCTTCCTGCGAATTGCAGGCAAAATGCTTAAGAGAATTGCCAACGCCTTTTGATTGGCAGCCGTTAATAAGATTTGCACTCATTTTTCCGGCCAAAAGCGGATCTTCAGAAAAATATTCAAAATTTCTTCCGCAAACGGGCGAACGCTTGATATTTGTGCCCGGGCCTAAAATAACCGAAACCTTTTCCTGAAGGCATTCTTCGGCAAGCGCTTCCCCCTCCTCTTTTAAAAGCTCCTCATCCCAAGAGCAGGCAGAGGTGCAGGCGGGCGGAAAACACGTTGACGGCACTGAATTTCCAAGACCAATGCCGTTTGATGATTTTTTATCAGTGTTTTGCTTTCTTAAACCGTGCGGCCCGTCTGTTATCATAATTTTAGGAAGCCCCAAATCCGGAGCTTCTTCAAGATGCCAATAATCATACCCTGAAACAAATTTTGCTTTTTGTTCAAGGCTCATTTTCTCAATAATTTCGGGATGCTTCATTGATTTTCCTCCAAAATGTAATTATTTAATTTATTATATATTAAATAAACATTATATACAAGCAAAATTTCATTTACAAGCAAAATTTCATTTTAAAAGATATTATTATACAATATGCTTAAAAAGAAGAGTGAAAATTTGAAATATCCTACAAAATTTAATTCTTATATAACTGATAAATATATTATTAATATGTTTGTGCTTCGTAAATTTTAAACAGCGCTGCTCCGTGGGAGGGCACTTTTGCTTTAAGCCTGTTTTTCACCTTTCTTTCGGCGCTGTTCCAGATATCGAGAGCTTTGTATTCTGTTTCCGGCATAAGAATTTCCGATAAATCAAGAGTTATATTTTTCTCTGCGTCCCCGGTGTTAAACAAAGCAGCATATTTACATTTTCTGCCGTTTGACGCCCAAATAACAACGCCTTTTCCGTTTTTCTCTTTTCTGAGAAGCTGGTGCGCCCCGAATGAATTTTTACGCATTTCAAAATAATCCTTATTCGTAAGCAGCTTCAAAGTCCATTCATCATTTTCAGGCATATTGCCGCCCATCATAAGCGGGCTTTTAAAAATGCCCCAAAGGCTCATCATAGTGATTTGCTCCGGTTTTGTAAAATTTGTATATCTGTTTTCACTTCCGTGGCACGGAGCATTTTTTGCAAGTCTTCCGAGCGGAAGCATATCGCAATCCGGCCAGGAGCCGTTTCCTGCTTCATCCTGCCACAAAAAGCATTTATCAAACATATCGTGCAATTTATCCCATTCATCCCAAAAATCGCCCGTAATTCTCCACATATCGGCATTTCTTTTCATATGAGCGGCATTTTTGATTTCGGCAGGTCCCGGCGAAAGAGAAAGCACCATTTCACGGCCGCAATTATTTATTGCTTTTCTTATCATTTCTATTTCATAATCCGCGGAATACGGTTTATCCCATTTTCTGAATTCCGTAACGCATATATCGTCGCATTTAACAAAATCGACGCCCCATTCGGCATAAAGCTCAAATATTGAGTTGTAATAATCCTGCGCCGCCTCATTATTTTTACAGCCATACATATCTGTATTCCATGAGCAAACGGAAAAATGGTGGGCGGCATCACGGCAGGTACAGCGGCTGTTTTTAATAGGTAGATTTTTGTGCACCGCCTGCCTCGGAACTCCGCGCATAATATGTATGCCGAATTTCAGCCCCAAAGAATGGCAGTAATCTGCTATCTTCTTAAATCCTACGCCATGCGCGGCGCTCGGGAATCTGTTTTCAGCAGGTGTAAGTCTGCCAAACTCGTCGGAATTAAGTTCTGTAAAATTATTATAATCATTGCTTTTGGCTTTCGGCTCATACCACTGAATATCGCAAACAATATATTCCCAGCCGTATTCTTTTAAACAGCAAAACATATAATCGGCGTTTTCTTTAAGCTGTTTCTCATTAACAGCCGCGCCGAAACAATCCCAGCTGTTCCACCCCATAGGAGGAGTTTCTGCAATCTTTTTATATCCGCTCATATCACGCGCGTCCCCTCTGTATTGTGTTAACGCTTAACATTATATATTCAGCTTTGCCTTTCGTCAATACTAACGGGATTTTACAGCTTTTATTTTTCCGCTCCTCACATAATGCTAATATAAAATTTTAAGCGGCATTTGATTCAACATAATATGAAATTCCCGATTTTCTGATATAATCAACAAAAAATTTCTGAATAAAATTGTCTGTTCCCGCGCAGGTTATATTAACGCACAGAGTGTTTGCAAATCCGGCAACCGCGCAGTTTATTTTATTTATACAGGTTTCCCCTACCATAGCGGACATATAGTCAATGTGCCCGGCTAAATTATCAGGCAGTTTTTTATATCCTAAGCTTGTCAGGGTTGACGTAAATTTCTTTTCGCCAAACATTCTGAATGCCTTTCGCATAAAGAATTTTTTTATAACATTTGGTGAAAAACGCGCAAGAAACATTTTTTCATCCGCAACATTTTTACTTACCGCGCTGATAAATGTTTCTTTTTTTATTTTTTGCTCATTTCACTTT
>JAJBVR010000066.1 GCA_020859725.1 Clostridiales bacterium
TAATAAATCTATCTTTAAAATCACACGGAATTTTAAATTTTGTACTGAAAGCGAGAGAATATAAAATGATTTTAACAAGAGATATAGGTATAGATTTGGGAACGGAAAATACGCTTATATGCGACAGGAAAGGAAGAATAGTAATAAGAGAGCCATCCGTTGTGGCGGTTGACGTTAAAACACGTCGTGTACTTGCAACAGGCAACGAAGCAAAAGCGATGATAGGAAGAACCCCCGGCTCAATTATAGCGGTTAAGCCCCTTAAAGACGGAGTTATCGCCGATTTTGATATGACGGCCGATATGCTTCATAATTTTATGTACAGATCCTCAAAAGCTTCAGTATTTACCAAAACAAGAGTTGTTATAACTGTTCCGAGTGATGTTACGGAAGTTGAAAGAAGAGCGGTTGAGGATGCAGCCCGCGCCGCCGGAGCTCAGGAGGTGGAGCTTATTGAAGAACCTATGGCGGCGGCTTTGGGAGCGGGGCTTCCAGTTTATGACGCAACAGGCTCAATGGTTGTTGACATCGGCGGAGGAACCTGTGATATTGCCGTAATATCCCTTGGCGGAATAGCGGCAAGAAAAAGTGTTAAAATAACCGGGAACTCATTAAACGAGGCAATTATAAGCCATATGAAAAAAAGCCGCGATTTGCTTATAGGCGATGTTACCGCAGAAGATATAAAAATAAAATTGGGTTCTGTTTGCGAATATGACGGCGAGGGAGCAATGGAGATAAGAGGGCGGAATTTAACAACCGGGCTGCCTAATTCCGTTGAAATTACAAGCGGGGAAATACGTGAAGTTTTGCTTGATCCGGTAAACGAAATAACAGATGCCATCCGCGAAACATTAGAGGTTACGCTTCCGGAACTTGCCGCCGATATTATTGACAGAGGAATATATATTACCGGCGGAACAGCTCAGCTGAGAGGACTTACGGAGCTTATATCCAAAAAAACGGGAATTTCCGTGCATATGCCTGAAAATCCTATGGAGGCGGTTGCATTGGGAGCATCAATAAAATTAAGAAGGGCACGATAAAATGAAAGAGCTTTTTAAAAGCAGGCGTTTTAAATTGATATCCGGTATTATTGCTTTGCTTTTGGTGGGAGCCTTAATTTGCGCGGCAAACGGAGGAAAAACCGCTCAATCCGGAATTGTAGGAGCTGTTTTTACGCCTGCCGACTGGCTTGCGACAAAAATTTCCGACGGAATTACATATGTGTTCGGAGAAGCCACCGGAAACGCGGATTATCTGAAAAAAATAGATGAGCTTGAAAAGCAGGTAGGCGCGCTTCAGGACCAGCTTACCGATTATGAAAATCTTCAAAAGCAAAACGCTCTTTATAAAGACGCGCTTGGATTAAAAGAAGAAAATCCCGACTATAATTTTGTTGAAGCAGTTGTTACAGGCAGAGACGCGGCCGATGTTTTCGGTTCATACACTATAAACAAAGGCAGTGTTAACGGAATCAAAGAGGGTGACGCTGTGCTTTACGGCAATTATATAGTGGGTATAATAGGAAAAGCATACCCCACATACAGCATTGTTAAAACCATACTTAATCCTGATTTTTCGGTTTCAGCATATGAAATAGTTTCCGGCGAAATATCATATGTAACCGGGGACGCTTCTCTTGCCCCGGAAGGAAAATGCAAGATGGCAAATCTTGACTCCACCACATCGGTTACTTACGGTTCAATAATATCCACAGCCGGAATAAGCGGCAACATACCGGAGGGGCTGATAATTGGCACTGTTGAAGAAATAAATGACGAAACAACCTCTATTGCTTCATATGCGGTAATAAACCCCGGCGTGGATGTTAAAAATCTTTCAAACTGCCTGGTTCTCACCGGATATGAAAGCGGAGGGCAGTAATATGGATCTTTCGTATAAACAGCGCACCACAAAAATATTTGTTTATTGCATTCTAATTATTATTTCGGCTCTTCTGCAAAACACAAGCGGTTTAACCGTGGAAATAGGCGGGGCGCGATGCTTTATTCTTTTGCCCGTTTGCATAATACTCGGAATGGGTGAGGATGAAGCGCTTTCCTCTGTGCTTGCTCTTTTCGGAGGGCTGCTTTGGGATATGTTTTCGGCGGTTCATATGGGTTTTAACGCGATTTTTATGTGTATAATATGCTTTTTCGGCTCCGCGCTTGTAACATATATAATCAGAAACACTTTCATAACCAATTTTATTTATGCCACAGTTTCAATATTATTGTACTGCCTGTTATACTGGCTGTTTTTTATTATAATAAAAAATGTTTCCGGGGCCGAATTAACCCTTTTCAGCTTTTATATTCCATGCGCAATATACACTGTGTTGGTTACGCCGATAATTTATTTCAGCCTTAAACCCATAAAAAAAGTGCTTAACAAGCCGACAAAATATTTAAATTAATTTTTAAAGAAAGGAGGAATACCGTGAAAGGCAGACATTTCAGTATGCGAACGCTTACCGCAATTATATTGGTAATAGCTGTTGTGGGCATTTTCGGATATGCTTTATATGACATACAAATTGTAAATGAAGAATATTATAAAGCCAGAAATAACGCCGATAAGATTTACACTGTATCAATAGAAGCTGCGCGTGGTGAAATAGTTGACAGAAACGGTAATTCTCTTGTTTCAAACCGGCAAGGCAATTCAATTATTCTTGACGCGGCATATTTTCCGACGAAATCAGACAATGCCTCACGCAACGCTGTAATAATAAATTTAATCAGCCTTTTTGAACAAAACGGAGAGGAGTATGTTAATAATCTTCCGCTTGTTTTAAACGGAAATTCAATAGAATTTACAGATGATGAAGATGCTGTGGCAACAATGAAAAGCAAGGATGTTTTTAATCTTCAAAGTTATGCCACGGCGCAAAACTGCTTTGACGCCATGGTTGATGAATACGGCTTGGAAGAATACGATACCGAAACAGCCCTTAAAATAGGCGCAATCAGATATGAGCTTACCAGATTAATGTTTTCAATAGAAAACCCTGTTACAATAGCCAATGACGTGAGCAGCGAAACAGTTGCCGCTATAAAAGAAGACCAGAAAGATTATCTTGGAGCAAATGTTAAAGCGGTGGCATACCGTGAATACACCGATTCAACAATTGCCCCTCATATTTTGGGCACAATAAGAAAAATTAACGCTGATGAATACAGCACGCTTAAAGACAGCGGTTATAATATAACAGACAGCATCGGCGAAAGCGGAATTGAAGCGGCTATGGAAAGCGAGCTGCGAGGCACTCCCGGTGAGATGACAATAACTATTGATAAAGATGGTAATGTTACTGAAGAAATAACCAAGAACCCCGTTCAGGGGAACACGGTTGTTCTTACGATAGACAGGGATTTGCAGCGCCTTGCTCAGCAAAAACTTGAAGAAACCTGCAACAGTGTAAGCGCAAGCGACAGCGCAGGGGCTGTAGTTGTTGAGGATGTTAATTCCGGAGAAATACTTGCCGCCGCGTCATATCCGACATATGATATTAATGACTATTACAGCAATTATTCCTCACTCGCATCCGACAAACGCAATCCGCTTTGGAACAGATTTGCTCTCGGAACATACGCGCCGGGTTCCACTTTTAAGCCTGCAATGGCATGCGCGGCGCTTGAAGAAGGCATAATAAATGAAAATACCACATTCCGATGCAGAGGTATTTTTCAATACTATGACGTTACATTCCACTGCTTAAACAACCGCGCCCATGGCAATGAAAATGTTAAAGAAGCGCTTCGTGATTCATGCAATATATTTTTCTACAATTGCGCCGACAGACTCGGAATATCCAAAATGAACGAATACGCCTCTATGTTTGGCCTGGGAGAGAAAACAGGAGTTGAAATAAACGAAGCCGCAGGTGTGCTTGCAGGACCGGCAAGCGCGCAAAGATATAACAGAAAATGGCAGATGGGAGATACCATTCAAAGCGCAATCGGCCAGTCTGACAACCTTTTCACACCGCTGCAGCTAAGTAATTACTGCGCTGCCGTGGCAAACGGCGGCACAAGATATGAAATGCATTTTGTTAAATCAATAATAAACACATCAAATGGCTCAATAGATGAAACCGGCGCTTCGGTTGCAGAGGAGCTGCCGATTTCAAGCAATACCTTCAGCATAGTTCAGCAGGGTATGAGAATGGTTGCAACAACAGGCGCGCCCGCAAGCGTTTTTAACAAGATAAGCACCGATGTTTCCTGCAAAACGGGTACTTCACAGGTTATTAAAAACGGTGAAAAAGTTAACAACGGTTTTCTTATAACATACGCGCCCTATGAAAATCCGGAAATTTCAATAGCATCTGTAATTGAACTTGCCGGATCGGGTACTTCAACAGCAGAAATCACATCATCTATAATTGATTATTATTATTCAAACAACACGGATGAGAAACCCGCACAGCAAACAGGCTCTTTACTTGATTAATTTTTTGTTGAATATATAATATTTTTATGTTATTATTTTAATGC
>JAJBVR010000122.1 GCA_020859725.1 Clostridiales bacterium
GGATATGTTATGACCGATTTAAAAAACGAAATGCCTTTGTGGGGGCCGTATTCAAAGAAGTATATGGGTATTTCAAGAATTATTGATTCCGATATGAAATCCGGGGCAAGATTTGATTTTTCTGTTCATCCAACGGTTTTGAATTCATCAGTTCCCGTTCCTAATGTTACAATACCCAGCAATTACCATTTGTGGAGCTGCAAAAGCGATTATTCATTTTTTTCATACCGATATGAATTAATGTGGAAAGATATGATTTACTGCGATGTATCTTTTTCAGAAATCAACGAAAAAGCCTATTTAATGCGGTGCCGGTTTGTGAATAATACCGATTTAAAGCAAAACTGCATTTTGAATATGTTTTCTGCAATGGAGTATCCCAAGCCGTTTTACTGCAAGGTTGATTTGCCCGAAAAATCCTTGTTTATAAACGCAAACGATTATGCGGAATATATTTATGCCAATCCGCGGCCGTGGGATACGGAAAATCCGGACGGTATGCATAAGGGTGAATTTTCCGATTATCGCTTTACGGGCGGTTTCGGGCTGGGCGACCGCTGCGAAAATTACCACGTGCCCGCTCTCGGCTTAAAGCCGTTCGGATGTGAAAAGGGCGACAGAGTTGCCTATAATATCAGTTTTAGCGGCTTTTCAAATCCCGTTGTTTCAATAAGATACAGAACAACATCCGATTTGGACGCGGAATTTGAATTAAACAAAAGCAAAGTATTGCTTCCCGACTCCGATGAGCTTGCCGTCGCCTCTTTCGCTCTTGAAGCCGATGATAAAATTATTCTGGAAAGTACTGGCAAAGGCGGAGTTGAGCTTGATTTTCTTGCCGTTACGGAAAGAGGAGACGAGAAAAAAATAAAAACCTCTTTGCAAAAGCACGGCTTTGAGCCGAAAATAACATCGGAAAAAACAAAATGCGGAAGAAAAATAAAGCTTGAATATCCCGAGGCGGGGGAAATATTTTATGTGCTTACCCACAACGAACGCACAAGGGAAAGATTTCTTGATTCGGGCTGCCTTGAGGACGCACTGCCAAACAGACTTTCAAACGGCGATCATACATATGACGAGCTGAGAAGAACATTTTCCGAAAGCTTCAGCGAAAAGAAAAGCGACGAGGGATTTTTCCATAACGCGCTTATTCAGTCTGTGTTTATAGACCCGCATTCGGAGCACACCGAATATGCGGTTGTGTCCGAAATTCCTTTTTCTCCGCTTGAAAACGGAGAGTATGAAAAAATTTACGAAAACACCCGCGCGCAGGCTGATGAAATCGGCTTTAATTCCGCTGGAAAAAAATATTCGCTTTCAACCGATATATTAAAAGCCACTCTTTTAACAAATGTTGTTTATCCCGTTTATAAGCACGGTGAAAATATTATTCATTACACACCAGGAAAAAGATGGGACAGCTTCTATACGTGGGACAGCGGCGTTATAGGCGCGGGTATTCTTGAATTCAGCGCCGAAAAGGCAAAATATATTCTTGAAACATATCTTTCGGATGAGGATAATAAGGATTTTGCCTTTCTTCTTCACGGCAGCCTTGTGCCCACACAATTTGCCCAGTATTATGAAATGCTTAAAAGAGCTGAAAATAAAGCTCCTCTTTTTGATTTGTACGATAAAATGATGCGCTATTACCGCTTTCTGGCGGGGGCCGACGGTTCTTCAACCGCTAAATTTCAAAACGGGCTTTTAACCACTTATGATTACTGGTATTCCTGTTCGGGAATGGATGATTATCCCGCCCAGGTGTATATGGCGGATAAGCAGATTATGCATAAAATATGCCCGTGCATATCAACTTCCCACATTATCCGCGCGGCAAAAATAATGAGGGCCGCCGCGCTTGCCATGGGCAAATCGGAAGACGCCGATATGCTTGGCGGGGATATTGAAAAATTTACAAATGCTCTTAATAATCTTGCATGGGATGAAGAATGCGGATATTATTCTTACACGGTTTATGATGACGATAAAAATATTACCGGATTTTTAAGAAATGAACAGGGCGAAAATATGAATAAGGGTATGGACGGAGTTTATCCGCTTGTGGCGGGCGCCGTTCCCGAAGAAAGGGCAAAAAGGCTTCTTTCCCATATTAAAAATCCCAATGAAATGTGGAGCAAAAGCGGAATTTCTGCGGTTGATATGAGCGCGTCATATTATTTTAACGACGGATATTGGAACGGAAATGTATGGATGGCTCACCAGTGGTTTTTGTGGAAAGCAATGTTTGATTTGGGCGAAGCGGATTTCGCCTTTGAAATTGCAAACAGAGCTCTGGAAATCTGGAAAAATGAAACCGATTTTTCTTACAACACATATGAATGCTTTGGTATTGAAACCCGGCGCGGCGGCTGGTTCCACAATTTCGGCGGGCTTTCCGCGCCCGTGTGTATCTTGGCAAACGCATATTATAAGCCCGGCACGGTAACATCGGGATTTGATTTGTGGACAGACAGGCAGATATGCACCGGGGAAAGCGCTGAAATTGATTTTAAATATTACGGCGCAGCGAAAAAATTCACGGTGCTTGCCTGCCTTTCGGATAAGTATGAATACGAAGTTTATTTGAACGGTGAAAAAACAGATTTTAACGAGCATGTTAAAGGCGCTGTTGAAATATCTTTGAGCGGTTCTGTTAAAAAAGGCAAAATACAGATAAATAAAAAGTAATTTTCAGGGGGATAAAAATAAATGGCAAACAGATTGAGCGGCAGCGGCAACGCGCCTCTTAAAATTCAGTTTATAACCGATACGCACTATTATTCAAGAAAAGGCGGCACAGAGGGCAAAGCATATGATTTGGCGGAATCAAAAAGCCAGAAAATAATTAAAGATACCGATCTTGTGATTAAAAAAGGCTTTGATATGCTGTGCGAGGATACTTCAACGGATATTGTTGTGCTTTCGGGAGATACCACAAGGGACGGAGAAATTGAATCACACAAAGAATTTATTGAAATGCTGCGCGATTTAAAAAAGCGCGGAAAAAGGGTGTACGTTATAACGTCTACCCACGATTACAGAGACGGCGGAGTGGCAGACGGATATGACGGCGATAAAACAATTAAGGTGCCCGCGATAGAAAACCGCCATGACCTTTGGGATATGTATTATGAGTTTGGCCCGAATGAGGCTATAGCAACATTTGAAAAATCGCTTTGCTATGTTGTTCAGCTTGCGCCGGGCTACCGTTTGTTTGCCCTTAATGATGATTCAAACGATAAGGAAGAGGGCAGAGGCTCGGGTTACAGCGATGAATGTTTGCAGTGGATTTTAGAGCAGCTTAAAGACGCTCACGATAATGACCAGTATGTAATTGCAATGACTCATCATCCCATGATTGCTCCAAGCCCGTTTTATGCCATTATAGGCAAGGGCGATATGCAGAAAAATCATGAAACCACCCGTGAAATTTTTGCCGATAACGGGCTTCACTGTATGCTTACGGGGCACACCCATGTGCATGATATTTCGGTGATAACAACAAAAAAAGGAAATAGATTTTACGATATTTCCTGCGGCGCGATGGTCGGCTGCCCTCCCGCCATGAGAAATGTTACATTTGACCCCGCAAAAGGGGAAATCAGAACTGAAACTGTTTTGATAAAGGATGTGCCGGGGATTGATACAAACGGCCTGCCGTTTGACGAGTATATGAAAAACTTTTTCTTCGGTATGGTAAAAGAGGTTATATGGGCAGCCGGTAACGATATAGACAGGCTTGCGCAGATGACTCCCGCTTTTTCCGTTCCGGGTGAAAAGGTTAAAAAGTTTTCACTGATAATAAAGCCCATCGGCAAAATTCTTAATAAGCTCACCTTTAAAAGCGTTTGGAGGCTGTGCAAAAAAGAAAGCGGGCTTAAAAAAGCCGATATAGCCGATATAGCGGATAATAAGGTTGTTGATTTTATTTTGGAGCTTGTGCAGAATCTGTATTGCGGTGATTCTCCTTACGGGCCCGAAACAAGGGAATATAAAATAACCTGCGGTTTTTTAAATGTTGTTGACAGCTTCCTTGATACAATCGGCTTTAATTTAGGTAAGGTTCTTAAGGGCGCGTCAACCGCAAGGGGGCTGATTGAGCCTCTGCTTTGGAATGCCGGCCCGTGCGACGCGAACGCCGTGCTGAAAATATATCCGGTTTACGATGATGAAAATCCCGCCCCCAAAGAAGAGGAAAAGGCTTTTGAAGATACCGTTAAAAAAAGCAAAAAGTGGCCTTTGGTTCTGCTGATTCTTATATTGGCGGTTATTTTTGCGCTTGCAGTTGCGGCAGGTGTAATCGCTCTTGTTATTTTTGCGGTTGTTTCCGTTGTTAAAGCCGTTTCAGCGGCTTTCAGCGCCTCATTTTTGATAAAATATTTTATATAACAGTCATTTTGTTAACATATTATTAAATTATTCTTGCATAGTATTTTTATATTTGCTATACTGAATATAATACAGGGATTATG
>JAJBVR010000025.1 GCA_020859725.1 Clostridiales bacterium
GGAGAAATTTTTATCAATGAGAATTTTTAAAAGCATAGGTAAAAAGGGATTAGGTTTAATTTTCGTAAGCATTATCTTCATTGTTTTTCAGGTTTGGCTTGATCTGAAATCACCGGATTATATGCAAAAAATAACTCTGCTTGTAACCACGCAAAGCGGAGCTATGTCCGATATTTTAGACTCCGGCGGAAAAATGCTGCTTTGCTGCTTGGGAAGCCTTGCTTCATCTGTTGTAGTAGCAATATTCGCTTCAAAAATATCAGCAGATTTCAGCGCGAATCTTCGTGAAAGAATTTATGATAATGTTCAGTCCTTTTCGTTAAAAGAAATGGGGCTGTTTTCAACATCCAGCCTTATCACACGTTCAACAAACGATATTACTCAAATTCAAATGCTGATAGTTTTGGGTCTTCAGGTTTTAATAAAAGCCCCCATCACGGCGGTATGGGCAATAACAAAAATAGCGGGCAAAAACTGGCAGTGGACTCTTTCAACCGCGGTTGCCGTATTAGTTCTTATTTTGATTGTGGGCACCTGCCTTATTATTGCAACCCCAAAATTTAGACGGATTCAAAGCCTTACTGACGATTTAAACAGAGTTACCCGCGAAAACTTAACCGGAATACGTGTTGTAAGAGCATATAACGCGGAAAAATACCAGGAAGATAAATTTGAAAGAACAAATAAAACATTAACAAACACACATTTATTTGCCGCCAGAACAATGGCGTTTATGATGCCGTCCATATATCTTGTAATGAACGGAATCACCCTTGCGATTTATTGGGTAGGCGCATATATGATTAACAGTGCGGACTTAACAGGCAAAATGACGCTTTTCTCAGAAATGTCTGTTTTTTCGGCATATGCTATTCAGGTTGTTATGGCATTTATGATGCTGATTATGATTTTTATGATTCTTCCCAGAGCAACCGTTTCAATCAAACGTATAAATGAGGTTTTGGATACGAAATCAAGCATTGTGGACGGAACAAAAGAAATTACCCAGACAGAGCAGCAGGGTGAAATTGAATTTAAAAACGTAAGCTTTAAATATAACGATGCTGAAGGCAAGGTGCTTGAAAACATAAGCTTTAAAGCCCACAAGGGAGAAACAGTTGCCATTATAGGTGCAACCGGCTGCGGGAAAAGCACGCTTGTAAATTTAATTCCAAGATTTTATGACCCGTCAGACGGTGAAGTGCTTGTTGACGGTATCAACGTAAAAGAATACACACAGCATTCCCTGCATAACAAGATAGGATATGTTTCTCAAAAATCCATTCTGTTTTCCGGAACAATAAAAACAAATATTGATTACGGTGACAACGGAAAAACCATATCCCAATCAGATATTGATTTTGCCGTTCAAACCGCGCAGGCGGATGAATTTGTTAATAAACTTCCGAACGGAACAGACAGCTATGTTGCTCAGGGAGGAACAAACTATTCGGGCGGCCAGAAGCAGCGCCTTTCAATCGCCAGAGCTATTGCAAGAAATGCGGAAATATTAATATTTGACGATTCGTTTTCCGCTTTGGATTATGCAACTGATAGAAAACTGCGTTCCGTATTGAAAAAAGACTGCAAGGACGCAACAAAAATAATTGTTGCTCAAAGAATAGGCACTATCCGCGATGCGGACAGAATTATAGTGCTTGATGACGGCAAAACAGCAGGTATAGGAACTCACAGCGAACTTATGCAAAACTGCGAAGTATACAGGCAAATTGCTTATTCACAGCTGTCAAAAGAGGAGGCGTTATAAATGGCTAATAACAATACCAATATAATGGGCAGAAATTCCGGAAACGGAGAAAAAGCCAAGGATTTTAAGGGAACCTGGATAAAAATGATAAAATACAGCAAAAGATATGTTCCCCTTGCCGTTATTTCAATTTGCTGCGCTATGGGCGGCGCAATATGCAGCCTTTTAGGACCAAACAAATTATCCGATCTTACCAATCTTATTTTGGAAGGCATAACTACCGGCATTGATTTCAAAGGAGTAAGAAATATTTGCATGCTGCTTGTAGCCTTCTATGTTTCCGGCTATTTGCTTCATATTATTCAAAGCATTATAATGGCAAACTATTCACAGGGAGTTTCAAAAAGCTTAAGAAGCGATATTTCAAAAAAAATCAACAGGCTGCCTATGTGGTTTTACAACCGCACAAGCACCGGAGATATATTATCGCGTGTTACTAACGATATAGACACCATTGCCCAAAGTATGAACCAAAGCATAGGCACTCTTGTAACCTCATCATCACTTTTCATAGGTTCTCTTATCATGATGTTTGTTACAAATCCGATTATGGCGCTGGCTGCTGTTGCAGCTTCGATTTTAGGATTTGTGTTCATCTTTCTTGTTATGGGCAGATCGCAAAAATATTTTGCTTTGCAGCAAAAGCATCTCGGTAAAGTAAACGGCCATGTTGAAGAGGTTTACACCGGCCACACAATCGTTAAGGTTTATAACGGAGAAGCTCAGGAAAAAAAGGAATTTTTAAAAATGAATAACGCGCTCAGAAACAGCGCGTTTAGAGCACAGTGCCTTTCGGGACTTATGATGCCTTTTATGACATTTATAGGAAACTTGGGATATGTAGCGGTTTGCATTGTAGGCGCAGTTTTGGTGCAGAAAGGGAAAATTGATTTCGGCGTTATAGTTGCGTTTATGGTATATGTTCGCCAATTTACACAGCCTCTTTCCCAAATCGCGCAGTCAATGCAATCACTTCAATCCGCATCGGCTGCCAGCGAACGCGCCTTTGAATTTATTGAAGCAGAGGAAATGGATGATGAAAGCGGCAAGAAGAAGCAGTTTTCGGCCCCTGCGAAAGGCAATGTTGAATTTGAGCATGTAAAATTCGGATATGAAGGAACAAATAAAATAATTATTAATGATTTTTCCGCAAAAGCAAAGGCCGGTCAGAAGATTGCCATTGTAGGACCTACCGGAGCTGGAAAAACAACTATTGTTAACCTTCTTATGAGATTTAACGAAATAAACGGCGGAAAAATTTATATAGACGGAATACCCACCTGTGATATGACAAGGGCGGAGCTCAGAAGCCAATTCTGTATGATTTTGCAGGATACATGGCTTTTTGAAGGCACAGTAAGAGAAAATCTGGTTTATAATATGGAAAATGTGCCTGAAGAAAAAATTGAAAGAGCCTGCAAAGCGGTTTGGCTTGACCATTTCATCAGAACTCTTCCGGACGGTTATGACACTGTTTTAAGCGATAATGTAAATCTTTCCGCGGGGCAAAAGCAGCAGCTTACCATTGCCCGCGCTATGATTGCCGATAAGCCTATACTGATTCTTGATGAAGCAACAAGCTCCATAGACACAAGAACAGAGCTTAAAATTCAGCAGGCAATGGATGAATTGATGAAGGGCAGAACCTCATTTGTTATAGCGCACAGATTATCAACAATAAAAAATGCGGATTTAATACTTGTGCTTAAAGACGGCAACGTAATTGAAAGCGGCACTCATGAGGAACTTATGAAGAAAAAGGGCTTTTATGAAAAGCTTTATAACAGCCAGTTTGACCAAACTGATGAATCTGCATAAATTTACCGGAGGGGAAAAATGAATTATGAAAAAAAGTATAGTTATTGATCGTGAATACGGAAGCGGCGGAAGAGAAATAGCAAAAATATTATCCGAAAAACTCAAAGCCGAATTTTATGACGGCAATTTGCTTGAGCTTGCCGGAGAACGTTTCGGTATAGATTTAGGCGCAATGAAAGACTATGATGAAAAAGGAACGGGAAGTTTTCTGCATGATATAGCCTTGCTGACCGATTCTTTTACCGGCGGAAATAATCACACCGTTCCCTTTGAGGTTCATGACGCGCTTTCAAGAATTATAAAACCGCTTGCAAAAAATAAGCCGTGCATTTTTCTTGGCAGAGGCGCAGATGAAATATTGGAAAATGAGGTTCCGTTTATACACGTTTTTATATATGCAAGCAATATTCAGGATAAAATTGACCGTTCGGTAAAGGTGGACGGAATTTCCCTCGATAAAGTGGCGGCATATATAAGAAAAAAAGACTTGCAAAGAAAGAATTACAGAAAAATTTTCAGCAAAGGGAACTGGGATTCTATGCAAAGCTATGATTTATGCATAGATACCTCCGCCGTTGGTTATGAAAACGCAGCCAATGCCATAGTGGCTGCCATGGGCGAATAAAAAAATCTCGGGACTAAATATTGCATACCGCCCAAATTTTGCAGGCAGTGCAAAAAAATAAATTTTAAAGCAGGCTGGAAATCCCCCTTTGAAGTCTTCTTCGATACTCTGTTGCACTTGACTTGACAATTCAAGGTTTTAAACTCTGGAAGCAATCTACGACTAACCTCCCCGTGCATTGTAGTGTGCT
>JAJBVR010000145.1 GCA_020859725.1 Clostridiales bacterium
ATATTGAATTTTCGCGAAAACGCGGAAAAATTTAAAAGTATTGGAGTTAGCTTATGAAAACCGCACTGGAATACGGCAAGGATTTCGGAATTGACCGACAAACCGAATACGCCGTTAAAGGAATAACCAAAATCTGCAAAAGAATCGGACCCAGAAAGCCCGGTTCCCCAGAAGAATACAGAGCTCAGCAGTGGTTTCAGAAGGATATGAAAAATTACTGCGACAAAACTGAAATTGAGGAATTTACAATTCACCGCCAAGGATTTATGGGATTTATTCCTTTTACGGTTGCGTGCGCGATTGCAAGCGTGTTTGTAAACTGGTTTGCAAGCCCCGTTGCCGCGCTCATCCTATGCATTTTGGCATTCATTCCGCTTATATTTGAATTTCTTATGTATAAGCAGTTTGATGATTTTATTTTCCCCAAGCAAACCTCTCATAATATGATTGCTTCAAGAAAACCCGCCGGAGAGGTGAAAAAAAGAATTATTATGGTGGGTCATTCCGATTCTCAGTTTGAATGGACTCTTAATTACCTTATAGGCGGGCTTCAGGCAAAGCTTTTTGTTGAAATTCCCGCTGTTGTGGGATTAATTGTGCAAACCGTATTCGCGCTTGTTTGCCTTATAGCGGGAAAAGGCGCTGCGGCTTCGGATATTGAAAGCGCAAAATGGTTTTTTATCTTATTTTTCATTGTTTCCTGCATATTTATTCCTTTTGAATTTGCGTTTCTTTTCTTCCAAAGCTGGACCAAAGCCGTACCCGGCGCGTCAGACAATCTTTCAGGCTGCTATGTTGGAATGGCGGCGATAAAAGCGCTGGATGAAGCTAAAATCAGATTTGAAAACACAGAGGTTGTTATGATTTGTTCCGGCTCCGAGGAAGCCGGCTTAAGAGGAGCAAAGGCATACGCCAAAGCTCACGAAAAGGAGCTTAAGGAAATCCCAACCGCTGTTGTTGCCATAGATACATTCCGTGATTTGGACACAATGGCTGTGTACGACAGAGATTTATCAGGCACATTAAAGCACCATAACGGAATAAAAGTGCTTATTCACGACGCGTGCGCCAACTGCGGATTTGATGTTAAATATGAATCTATTTACATAGGCGGAAGCGACGCCGCCGCTTTTACTCAAAGGGGCATTCCAGCCACGGGATTTGCCGCAATGGATCCCGCTCCGCCAAGATATTACCACACAAGGCTTGACACGCCGGAAAACCTCCGCCCCGAAGCAATTGAGGCAGGAATTGAAATTATGATTGAAGCGCTTTGTATGTTTGACAAAGACGGTGCGGATGGCATAAACAACCGGTAAGCTAAAAAATTTTTAAGCAGTCTGTTAAAATTTTTAGGCAGACTGCTTTTTTATATTTGATTACAGGCGATTTTGTGGTACAATAAAAAAAGCTGCTCACACGTTTGAAAAAACAGCTTTTAATAATTCGCCGAATTAAATCCATATATTGCATTGGCGGAAAATACTTACCGAAAGGCTGAAATTTTTTATGAAATTGCTTGTTATAGACGGAAACAGCATAGTAAACCGCGCTTTTTACGGAATAAAACTGCTTTCAACGAAAAGCGGAATTTACACTAACGCCGTTTACGGATTTTTAAATATACTTTTAAAATTAAACGATTTATGCGAGCCGGATGCCGCCGCAGTTGCGTTTGACGTTCACGCGCCCACTTTCCGCCACCGTATGTTTGATGAATATAAGGCGGGCAGGCACGCAATGCCGGATGAGCTGAGAGAGCAAATGCCGGTTCTTAAAGAACTGCTTAAAAATTTGGGATATAAAACCGTTGAACTTGAGGGCTGGGAAGCAGATGATATTTTGGGTACCCTTGCCGAAGCCTGCCGCAAAAACGGAAATGAATGCTTTATTGCCACGGGAGACAGAGACAGCCTGCAGCTTGCACACGGCGGAGTAAAGGTTTTGCTGGCGCGCACAAAGCAGGGGAAAGCCGTAACAGATATATATGATGAAAACACAATTAAAGAAGAGTATGGAATTTCTCCTCAGTCTCTTATACAGGTTAAGGCGCTTCAGGGGGACGCAAGCGACAATATTCCCGGAGTTTCCGGAATAGGTGAAAAAACGGCGCTTGCCCTTATTCAAAAATTCAGTTCGGTTGATTACATTTATGAAAATATAGACGCAATAGATATTAAAAAGGGCGTGCGTGAAAAACTGAAAAGAGATAAGGACAAGGCTTATCTTTCGCTTGATTTGGGAACGATTCGCACAGACGCGCCTATCAACACTCAAATTGATTGTTACAGAATTTCGCAGGGAAACAAAAAGCAGGCCGCGGCCGAATTTGCAAGGCTGGAGCTTTTCAGTCTTATTGAAAAATTCGGGCTTGATAAAGAGGACGTTAAAACAGAGCCGAACCCGGAAATCAAAAAACGGATTATTAAAAAATCCGTTTGCGAAAATACGGACGAGCTTTTGGAAAAAATGGATAACAGCGCTTATTTTTACCCGCGCATTGCAGATAATGAAATAACCGATTTATATTTTGCTTTCGGCGATGAAACGGTAATTTTCCCCTTAAATGATTCCGTGCGTGGTGAATTTGTAACAAAATTTTTTGAAAGCGATATAAAAAAATACAGCTACAACACGAAATATCTGCGCCGCCTTGCCGCTGAAGCGGGCGTTTTCTGCAAAAATGTGTGCGGCGATTTAATGCTAAGCGCGTATCTTCTGCGCCCGTCGGACAGTAATTACGCAATAGACCATCTTTGCCTTGAATACGGAATTTCCCTTCCCGAATATTCAAACGAGCTTGGCGGAGGGGATGAAAACATTATATTTGCATCCGTGCTGAAACCGCTGTTTGAAAAAACGGATTTATTGCTTGCTCAGGCGCAGCAAACCAAACTGCTTAACGAAATTGAGCTGCCTCTGGCGCGTGTACTCGGAAAAATGGAAGTGGCAGGATTTGAAGTTGATAAAAACGGCATTGAAGCATTCGGAGAAAAATTATCAGAAAGAATAAAAGAGCTTACCTCTTCAATTTACAATCTTGCAGGGCACGAATTTAACATTAATTCGCCGAAACAGCTTGGTATTATTCTGTTTGAGGAAATGGGAATACCCTGCAAAAAGAAAACGAAAAGCGGATATTCCACAAAAGCGGAAATTTTGGAAGAGCTTGCTCCCGATTACCCAATAGTTTCTCTGATTCTGGAATACAGAAGCCTTTCAAAGCTTAAATCAACCTATTGCGACGGATTGCTTAAGGTTATAGCGGCAGACGGAAAAATTCACACCTCATTCAACCAGGTTGAAACAAGAACAGGCAGAATTTCATCTCTTGAGCCGAATTTGCAGAATATACCCATACGCACGGAACTCGGGCGTGAAATGCGCCGCTTTTTCACGGCGGGCAAAGGGCAGATTTTGATTGACGCCGATTACAGCCAGATTGAGCTTCGCGTGCTTGCCGCCCTGGCAAATGACGAAAATATGATAAACGCTTTTAATAACGGCGAGGATATTCACCGCACAACGGCGGCGCAGGTGTTTAACCTGCCCCCCGATATGATAACTCCCATTTTGCGCTCAAGAGCAAAAGCGGTTAATTTCGGAATAGTTTACGGAATAGGCGCGTTCAGCCTTGCAAAAGATATAGGAGTAACCACAAGGGAGGCAAAGGAATATATTGACGGCTATCTGAAGCATTTCAGCGGCGTTGCAGAATATATGAATAAAATGATAAAAACAGCAAGAGATAACTGCTATGCCGAAACTTTGTTTAAACGCCGCCGCTATCTGCCCGAGCTTAAATCAAGCAATCATATAACACGCGCTTTCGGCGAAAGAGTGGCAAGAAATATGCCCATTCAGGGCACCGCCGCCGATATAATCAAAATTGCGATGATAAAGGTGGACAACCGCCTTTACGCAGAAAAGATGAAAGCGCACCTTATTTTGCAGGTGCATGATGAGCTTATTGTTGAAGCGCCTGAAAATGAAGCCGAAAAAGCATTAAAAATTGTGAAAGAAGAAATGGAAAACGCCTGCAAATTAAGGGTAAAGCTTATCGCAGACGGAAAAATGGGCAAAACCTGGTTTGACGCCCACTGATTTTATTATGGTTATTAAACAACTTAGAGAAGAATATATTGACGATGTTGTAAAAATAGAAAAGGAATGCTTTTCCGTGCCGTGGAGCAAAGCGGCGCTGGAGGCGGAATTAAAAAACGAATTTTCAAAATTTTTCGTTGCGGTTGAAAACGGCAAAGCAATCGGATACACGGGAATTTACGTGCTTACCGGAGAAGCGGATATTGTAAGGGTTGCCGTTCTTTTTAAGCACTTGAATTGTCAAGTCAAGTGCAACAGAGTATCGAAGAAGACTTCAAAGGGG
>JAJBVR010000200.1 GCA_020859725.1 Clostridiales bacterium
ATTTCGGATTTTAAAACTTTTATTTCGGATTTTAAATTTTTAATTTCAATTCCGCGGTCAAATTTTTCCTTATAAGTTATCTGAAGTTTTTCATTTGTAACATTAAAACTGTTTTTAGCGTCGCAAAAGTCTTTTATATACCAAACAAATTGCACTTGTTCATACATTGGCATCAATAAAGAGCAGCATTTTTCGCTTGTGCTTAAAGAAAGATATATTCTTATTGCATTATGCAGGGCGCGATTAAGTATTGTAATTTGGATATTATGGTTGTCACAGTCTGAAAATTTTGTTTCAAATAATGTTTTCATATTTAAAAAAGAAACAAAATATCCATATGCGTTATCAAAATTTTCATTTTTAGTCATTATGGAATCAGCGCGCAGCCGCCTTTTGAAAAATTGCTTATTAATATGAGAAGTTCGTTTCGCATTAACTAATGCGGAAAAAGTAAATGCGTTATCCTCATGAATTATTCCGCTGATAAATTTTAAATTTGTTTTTTCATAAAAATTTTTATTGAAAAACTGAAGGCATAATGACGTTCTGTATTCTCCTGCACTAACCATTTTTTCCATCATTGAAATTCCTGTGCATATTTCCGAATACTCTTTATTTCTGTTGTAATAATTGAGATTGTTGTGCATATCCACGTTGTTTTCTTCATCATAAAAAGAAGCCCCGTCAAAAAGCAATATATCCAGATTTTCGGTTTCGGATTTATTGTAAAGTTCTTCAAGTGCGTTAATCTCAATAATATCATCCGAATCCATAAAATAAAGATATTTGGCGTTAGAATATTTTGCCCCCTCATTTCTTGCAACGGAAAGTCCATGGTTTTTCTGTGAAAGGATTGTAAAACGATTATCTTTTTCTGCATATGCCATAAGAATATCAAGCGAGGAATCAGAGGAACCGTCGTTAACACAAATTATTTCTATGTTTTTAAGAGTTTGGTTTATAATGCTGTCCAGGCATTCTTTTAAATATTTTTCAACGTTGTAAACCGGAACAATAACGGAGACAAAAGGTGTTTCTGCTTTAAATTTGCTTTTTTTCAATATAACAGGCTCCGGTGTTGAACGCTTATTTTGTATTTTGTTAAACCAATTTAATGCGTTAAAGCTGCCTTTTACGGTGTTGAACGCTTCATTGTTATTATAGTAACTTTCCTCGTGAGAAAGTATACCCGTTTCGGAAAATTCATCACCTGTGATAATTTCAAATATTTTTAAACGGGCATTAGGGTCTTTTATCGTTTCAATATTATATTTACATCCCGAAATCACTAAATTTACAAAGCTTTTTTCGGCGTATTTATAAACGTTACGCCTGTTTAATTCTTTGTATGTTTCAAGATACGCATCCAGAAAACAAGTGGGGTATTTACTTTTTAGGGATTGTATATTATTGTTAAGATTAGTTCTGTAAAATATTAACGCTTCATCCACAAATGATATTCGCCGGGCTGTGCACAATGAAACCACAACAAAAAAAACATCATTTGCATTATGCAGACTTTGAAATTTTATTTTTTCCCTTTTAATAAATTCATTTTTAAACAGCTTGCTCCAAGGCGATGTTGTTGTAATACTTAATAAATTTTCGGTATCTTTTAAAGAAAAAGGAGTTTTTGCCGGGCAAAGATTTCTTTTGAAATAATGCGATGCATTCTCAGCTTTTTTTAGTCGGTTGTTATATTTTTTTGCATTGAACAGCACAATATCAGAATCTTCTGATATTGCTTTGTTATATGTTTTTTCAAGAAGGTGGGAATCGCAAAAATCATCGGAATCCATAAATAACAAATATTCGCCGCTTGCCATAGCAAGTCCGTTGTTGCGCGCGGTTCCGGCAAATTGATTTTTTTGTTTTAATATTTTAATTCTATGGTCTTTTTCAGAATATTTTTTTAAAATATCCGGCGAATTATCTGTTGACCCATCGTCAACACATATTATTTCAATGTTATCAAATGTTTGCGTCAGCAGGCTGTTCAGGCATTCCGATAAAAATTCAGAAGAATTGTATACTGGAATAATAACGGAGATTTTTTTGGGGGGGGAAGACAGAAGCGCTGAATTATTAGAATTATTCATATGAATCCTCCTTTAATTTATTTAAATATTTAAAATCAGTATAGCGAATCCTATATAAATTAAAAGCGAAATAACATCTGATATGGTGCTTATAAACGGATTAGCCAGCACGGCGGGATCAAGCCCCATTCTTTTTGCGATAATTGGCAAGGTGCTGCCTATTATTTTGGCGCAAATTGTTTCAACAAAAATAGTAAGGCAAATAACAAGCGCCACCGCAACGGTTATCGCGCCGTTTCCAAGGATAATCCTGTCAAAAATCATAAGCTTTATAAAACAAACAATGCCCAAAGAAATGCCGCTTACTGTTCCTATACGGAATTCTTTCCATATAACCTTAAATATATCCTTTATCCCAACTTCGTTAAGTGAAAGCGCGCGTATTACGGTTGCGCTTGATTGACCGCCCGAATTTCCTCCCGTGTCGGTAAGCATGGGTATAAAAGCGGTCAGCACATACGCCTGAAGAAGCCTGTCCTCAAAAGTAGTTAAAATCTGGCTTGTAAGAGTTGCGGAAATCATAAGCAGCATAAGCCACGGGATTCTTTTTTTCCATGATTCGATAACACTTGTTTTTAGATAAGGCGTATCCGTTGGGGTTATAGCCGCCATTTTCTGAATATCTTCTGTATTTTCTTCCTGGATAACATCAATAGCGTCATCAACCGTAATTATTCCAACAAGCCTGCTTTCCGTGTCCACAACCGGCAAAGCAAGAAAGTCGTATTTTGAAAGCATATGTGAAGCTGTTTCTCTGTCGTCAAGGGTATTTATGGAAATAACGTTTGTTTCCATTAAATCCTCAATAATATCGTCATAATCGCTTAAAAGAAGCTCTTTAACGGTTGTAACGCCTATAAGATGCCTTGACGCGTCCGTAACGTAGCAAGTATAAATGGTTTCTTTGTCCACACCGGTTCTTCTTATTCTTTTAAACGCGTCCTCAACAGTCATATCCTTTTTTAAGTCAACAAATTCGGGAGTCATAATGGAACCCGCCGAATCTTCTGGATATTTTAATATGGAATTGATTGCTTCACGTGTTTCGGGATCTGTATTTCTAAGAATCCTTTTAACAATCGTGGCGGGCATTTCTTCAATTATATCGGCGACGTCGTCAATATAAATCTCATCAAGAACTTCTTTAAGCTCGGTATCGGAAAAGGCACGGATTAAATTTTCCTGTGTATCCCCGTCAAATTCAACAAAGGTTTCGGCGGCGTTTTCTTTGGTAAGCATTCTGAACAGAAAAACCCGCGTTCGTTCGTCGCCCACTTCCTCTAAAAGCTGAGCTATATCAGCAGGATTGATTTCATTAAGAAATGCTTTTAATTTTCTTACATTGCGTTCTTTGTGAAGCTTTTCAAGATATTCCAACATTTCTTCAAAGTTCAAAATACTCACATCCTTTCATCCGCGCTTGTTTTTATTATTCTATGGGAGAATAAAACGGAGGTTCCTCGTCATCATACGGATTAACGGTTATTTTCTTTGCCGCCGCTATTATTATAAGAATAACTATTATTCCGCCGCAAACAGCACCCGTTGTAATTATAAACGCGGGTTTCTGATAAAAAAATTCCCCGTCAACAAAAGAAACGTAATTCGGGTTCTCCATTTCCGCCTTAACTTCAGCCACAGTCTTTTTTACTCTTTTAATTTTTAATGTGTATTTTTTGTGCTGGAGTCGGATGCAGTTACCGTAAGCGGAATTTCAACCTCCTGCCCTTCTCTCAGCTCAAGAGGAAGCTCGGCGCAGTAAGCGTTAATATCGGCGGTAACGGGAGTTATTGTAAGCTCCGTTAAATCATATGGAATGTATAATTTATATACAGTGTCCTCAGTATTGATTTCAGGTTGAATTTCACCCATGGTGCAGTTAATTGCGCTTAGATTTGCGTTGTTTGAAATCTGGTAGCTTTCCGCGTTTGAATAATTAAAAGTATATATAATGCTTCCGCTTCCGAACATAAGCGTTATTATCATGCCCGTTTGGTGGCGCGATTCATCATATTTATATGTGGCAAAAACGTTTGCGTTTCCGTTGATTTTATATTTCCCCAAAACAGCGCTTTCCGTAGGATCGTTTAATGTTAACGTAAAAAAAGTTTTATCCTGTCTGAAACCGCCGTCAACAGTGGCATTGTCAAATTCCACGTCATCAAGATAGGGGGCGTTTTCTATAGGAGTTTGTGCGGCAAAAGCCGGAAAAGCCGCATAAATAACGGCTATTAATGAAATAATAAAAGCAAAAAATTTTTTCATACTTTAATAGGCAAGAATATATG
>JAJBVR010000133.1 GCA_020859725.1 Clostridiales bacterium
ATTCATCACTATGGATATTCTTTTTACTATTGCAGTTTCATTTTACAATGCGCCGTATAATTTCAGTGGCATAATTTCCGTTTTGCGCCTTGCCGGGCTACAGCAAAGCGTATTAATAATTTTGCACGGTTGTAGCCGGAAAGGCAATGGGTATTATTATGAATATATGGCACAATATAAGCCCTAAAAGGATTAAAAAAAACAGATTCTACGCTGTTATAGAAATACCAAAGGGCGGTAAAAACAAATATGAGCTTGATAAAGAAACCGGTATGCTGAAGCTGGACAGAGTTCTTTTTACATCAACGCACTATCCTGCCAACTACGGCTTTATTCCACGCACATACGCGAATGACAAAGACCCGCTTGATGTGCTTGTGCTTTGCAGCGAACCTATTCAGCCGATGACTATTGTTGAATGCTACCCTATAGGAGTGCTGATAATGGAGGACGGAGGCTATAAAGATGAAAAAATAATTGCAGTGCCGGTTAATGATCCAAACTACAACTGCTATACGGATATTGACCAGCTGCCCCCTCACTATTTTCAGGAAATCAGCCATTTCTTTGAAGTTTATAAAACTCTTGAGAAAAACAAGGAAACATCAGTTACCGAGGTTCAAAACAGAGCTTCTGCGGAAAATATAATTGAAAGCTGCATTGATGAATATATCAAAAACTTTCAAATGTGATATTTAAGGAAAAATTCAAAACAGTATTTTCCGTATCCGCAAAAGATGTTCTTTTCGGAATAAACGAAGGAGATGTAAAAAAACTTTACTGCTCTGTTTACGCTCATAAAGAATGGTGCAAGCCCATCAAAAAAATAAAACCAAAAATACTCCCTCGGGGCTGACAAGTTGCCTCGAGGGAGTTAATTTTTTTATACGAATCAATGAAAATCAAGCGCCCATATGCCTGGTGCATCTTGCAAGAAGCTCATCCCAGCGGCGGTCCACCTCTTTTTGAAATTCTTCAATCATCCATTCGTTGCCGGGTTTAAACATATGTTTAAATCTGCCCTGTTTTACAAGCCATTCCTCAATTGGAACGTATCTTTTAGGCTCATAATTAAGAGTCCATACTCCATCCTGCACTTCAAATAAAGGCCAGTAGCGCGTTTCAATGGCAAGCTTGCAAATCTCCATAATATCCCAGGTGTTGTATCTCCATCCTCTCGGGCACGGAGCCATTATATTAAGAAACGCCGCGCCTTTTGTGTAAATTGCCTTTTCGGATTTAATATGAAGATCGCGGAAATTATTAATAAATGTTGTTTGGACAACATATGGAACCTTATGCTCGGCGATTATGGCAGAAAGATCTTTTCTGTACTGCGTTTTACCGTCTGAAACAGAGCCGACGGGGGTTGTGGTGGTATCGGCGAACATCGGAGTAGCTGAAGAACGCTGTATGCCTGTATTCATATATGCGCCGTTATCATAGCATACATAAACCATATCGTGGCCGCGCTCCATTGCCCCGGAAAGAGACTGAAAACCTATATCATATGTACCGCCGTCTCCGCCGAACGTTATAAATTTATATGTTTAATCAACCTTGCCTTTGCGCTTTAAAACATTATAAGCGCCCTCAACGCCGCTCATAGTTGCACCGGCATTTTCAAACGCGTTATGAATATAGCTGTCCTTATAAGATGTATATGGATACATAAATGAAGAAACCTCCAGACAGCCGGTAGCGTTTCCTACAACTGCCTTGTCACCGGGTTTAAGCGCTTTAAGCACATTCCTTACGGCAATCGTTCCGCCGCACCCGGCACACATTCTGTGCCTTCCGGCAAGACGTTCTTCCCTGCTGATAAATTCTTTAAAATTATACACTTAAACACGCCTCCTTACTCTCTTACACCCAAATAACGGTATGCTTCTCCTGCGTTTCCGCTTTCGGCGATTTTTTCAAGCTCCGAATAAACTGCCTTAATATCGTCAACACGAACATCTCGGCCTCCGAGCCCGTAAACGTAGTTAACAACAAGAGTTTGCGCCTTTGCTCTGTACAGGGCGGTTGTAATCTCCGCTCCGAGAGGGCCGCAGTTATCATTATAGCTTTCTGTTCTGTCCATAACGGCAACAGCCCTGCACTTTTTAAGGCTTTCGGCAATTTCGGACGCGGGAAAGGGTCTGAACAATCTAATTTTCAGCAGCCCCGCTTTAACTCCGTTTGCTCTTAACAAATCAACCGCTTCTTTGGACGTGCCCGCGGCAGAACCTATGATAACAATTGTCAATTCGGCGTCGTCCATTTTATATTCTTCAAACAATCCGTATTTCCTGCCGCTTATTTCGGCAAATTCCTTGGCAACATCCAATGTAACCTGCTTTGCGTTTTTCAGCGCCTGCGCTTGTGCACGCTTAGCCTCAAAATAATAATTTGTTACACTGTAAGGTCCTACTGCCATTGGGCATTCCGAATTTAAAAGATAATTTTCGGGATTATATTCGCCCCAAAATCACGAACCTCATCATCTTCAAGCAGAGTTATGTTTTCAACCGCGTGCGATGTTATAAAACCATCCTGGCAAATCATAACAGGCAGCTTAACATCCTTATGCTCTGCAATTCTGTAAGCCATAACAAGATTATCGTAAGCCTCCTGATTATTTTCCGCATATATTTGAATCCAGCCGGAATCTCTCGCTCCCATTGAATCACTGTGGTCGCAGTTAATATTGATAGGACCGGAAAGAGCCCTGTTTACAAGTGTAAGAACACACGGCAGCCTGTTGGACGCGGCAAGATAAAGTTCTTCCCACATAAGCGCCATACCCGCTGAAGATGTGGCTGTTACCGAACGGGCTCCGGCGGCTTCCGCTCCTATAACGGCAGACATTGCCGAATGTTCGGATTCAACGGGAATAAATTCCGAATCAACCTGGCCGTTTGCCACAAATTTTGAAAAATACTGCGTAATTTCCGTTGACGGAGTAATCGGAAACGCCGCCATAACATCGGGATTAATTTGGCGCAGCGCTTCTGCAACCGCTTCATTTCCGCTTAAGCGATCTCTTCGTGCCATAATTATTTTACTCCTTTCATCGTGATTGCTCCGGTGTGGCAGGCTTTTTCGCAAATTCCGCACCCTTTGCAGTGAGCATAGTCAAAATCACCGCGTTTTCCGTTTACCACAGGAATTACGCTGTCCGGGCAAACAGGAACGCACATTAAGCACTGAACGCATAAATCCTCGTGCAGTTCGGGCTTAACCGAGCTCCATTCCCCTGTATTAAATTCAAGTGATGTTGACTCGCCGTAAATCTGCATACCCTCTGTTAAATCCTGCCATTTGCAATTTAAACCAAGCTTATTAAGATCTGATTTCATAATAGCATCTCCTTACTTAACATCGTCAAAAGCCATTTTGAGCGCATTCATATTGCCCGCGATAACTTCAGGCTTTGAAGAAAATTTATGTTTAAATGAAGCTTCCATTTCATTAAGAAATATTTCCTTTTCCATAACTCCGGATACTTTAACTATTCCGGCAAGCATAGGAGTATTAGGAAAATATCTGCCCAGGCATTCCATTGAAACCTTGCGCGCGTCTATCGTGAAAACTTTGCCCCTGTATCCGTTCAAGTGTTTTTCAATATCTGATTTGTTCTTAGAAGTATTTATTAGAATTGCGCCTTTTTCCGAAAGTCCGTCCGTAACATCAACGGAATCCAGAAGACCTTCATCAACAACCACAACGTAATCGGGATGATAGATATTTGAATGAACCCTTATTTCACATGAACTGATTCGATTATAGGCAGTTATAGGTGCGCCAATACGTTCCGGGCCGTATTCGGGAAAGCCCTGAACATAGCTGCCGGTTTTGAAAGCAACATCGGCAAGCAGCAGCGCGGCTGTTTTAGCGCCCTGGCCGCCGCGGCCGTGCCAGCGAATTTCAACACAATTTTCCATATCAACAATAACTCCTTAATATTTAGAATATAACAAAAAACGCCTCTCTGCACTTTGCAAAGAGGCGATAATAAATACCGTGGTACCACTCTTAATTCATCAATAAGACACACTTATGCGAACAAACATTCGCCGCAAGTATAACGGTTGCCACCGTCTGCCCCTACTAACGATGGAAAGAACCGTCTTCGGCACAGCCACTCGGAGATGATATTACAGATTTTCTTTTTATGCCTTGCACCGCCCGGCAATTCTCTGAAAAAAGGCAAAAACTGATTTTTGTTCTCGTCATAGTGTTTCAATATTTTTTAAATTATAATATAATTAAATTTATTTGTCAATCAATTTATCAAAAATACTGTTTAAAATTAAAAGCAAACATCATCAGCTTATAAAAAATAATATTTAAATCTCTCAAAGGGCAAAAATTTCGAGAATATATATTGA
>JAJBVR010000060.1 GCA_020859725.1 Clostridiales bacterium
CAATTTGGACAGGGGGACGCCGCGGATGACTAACACAATATTGAAAAAAGTATTGGTAGATAGAGGTAAATATAAATAGATTGTGTTGATTTCAATAATCTGCGCCGCTGTTTCCGCTATTCTTTCGTTATATGTACCCATTCTTATAGGGCGCGCCATTGATTTTGTTATAGGACCCGAAAATGTTGATTTTAATTCCATAATTTCAATTATAATCAAAATTATGATTATAGTTTGTATTACCGCGGTTTTGCAGTGGGTAATGAATATTTTTAATAATAAAATAACTTTTAATGTTGTAAGGGATTTAAGAAATATAGCGTTTAAAAAAATTGAATCTCTTCCTTTTAAATATTTAGACAGTCATTCAAATGGGGAAACTGTAAGCAAAGTTATTTCGGACGCGGATCAGCTGGCAGACGGACTTCTTATGGGGTTTACTCAGTTTTTTACCGGTATCGTAACAATTATCGGCACGCTTGCTTTTATGGTATATATAAATTTCTGGATTGCCATGCTGGTTGTTGTGCTTACGCCGCTGTCTTTCGTTATAGCCGGTTTTATTTCAAAAAAAACATATTCAATGTTCAGGCTTCAAAGTGAAACAAGAGGCGTTCAAACCGCTTTTGTTGATGAAATGATAAGCAATCAAAAGGTTACGGAAGCATATGGCCACGAAAATGAAAATAATGAAAAATTTGATGAAATTAATCAAAAGCTTGCAAAGTATTCTCTCAGGGCAACATTCTTTTCCTCAGTTTCAAATCCGGCCACAAGATTTGTTAATAGTATCGTTTATGCCGCTGTTACTCTGTTGGGAGCCGTTTTGGCTGTTAAAGGAAATATAACAGTTGGAATTTTATCCAGTTTTTTGTCTTACGCCACTCAATATACAAAGCCTTTTAATGAAATAAGCGGGGTTGTTACAGAGCTTCAAAACGCTATAGCCTGCGCCGGCAGACTTATTGATTTGATTGAAGAAGAGGAAATCAAAAAAGACGCTCCCGACAGTATTGTTCTTGAAAACGCCCGCGGAAACATTAATCTTGATAAGGTTGATTTCAGCTATTCGCAGGATAAAAAGCTTATTAAAAATTTCAATCTGAATGTAAAAAGCGGAATGAGAATTGCTGTTGTAGGCCCCACCGGCTGCGGCAAAACAACTCTTATTAATCTGCTTATGAAGTTTTATGATGTTAACAGCGGAAATATTTATGCTGATGGAATTTCTTATGATGAAATCAATGTTAAATCTCTTCGCCGTAATTTCGGAATGGTCCTTCAGGATACATGGCTTAAGTCGGGAACTGTTTTTGAAAATATAACCATGGGAAAGCCGGATGCTACTGTTGATGAAGTTGTTTCCGCGGCAAAAAAATCACATTCTCATTCATTCATTAAAAGGCTTTCAAACGGATATGACACTTTTATAGGTTCGGACGGAGGCAATCTTTCACAGGGGCAAAAACAGCTTTTGTGTATCACCCGCCTTATGCTGGTGAATCCCCCTATGCTTATTCTGGATGAGGCTACTTCCAGTATTGACACAAGAACGGAAATGAAAATTCAAAAGGCATTTGAAGTCCTTATGAAAGGAAAAACAACTTTTATTGTTGCGCACAGGCTTTCAACAATAAAGAACGCGGATGTTATACTTGTTATGAATAACGGCTCTGTCGTTGAAAAAGGCTCACATAAAGAGCTGCTCAATAAAAAGGGCTTTTATTATAAACTTTATAACAGTCAGTTCAGCGGAATGAGCAATAAATAATTTTTTGGAGGCGCTTTTTTGAATATTATTATTATCGGCTGCGGAAAATTGGGCGGAGGACTTGCTAAAAGCCTTTCTGAAGAAAATCATAATATTGTTGTTATTGATAAAAACGAATCTGTTGTCAATTCCTTTGTTGAAAAAACAGATGTTCAGGGAGTTGTCGGAAACGGAACTATAAAACAGGTGCTTTTTGACGCGAATGCGGATAAGGCGGATTTGGCTATTGCGGCAACTTATTCGGATGAAATCAATATTTTGGCCTGTTTTATTTCAAAAAAAGCTGGGTGCAAGGCATACCATTGCCAGAGTAAGGAATCCCGAATATTCAAAGCAGTTTAATTTTATGAAAAGCGAGCTTGGCATATCTCTTTTGATTAATCCGGATTTTACCGCCGCACTGGAAATCAGCAGAATGATTCAGTTTCCGTCCGCCATGCATATTGAAAGCTTTGCCGGAGGGCTGATTGATTTATCTGAAGTTAAAATAACAGACGGCAGCCCGATTGCGAATATGGATGTAAGCCACATATCATCAAAATATAAAAATCGTCTTTTGATATGTGCTGTTTCAAGAAGCTCAGAGGTTTATATACCAAACGGCGATTTTGTTGTTAAGCCCGGAGATGAAATTTATATAACAAGCAACCATAAATATTTAGGTTCGATTGTCAGAAGCATAAATCCATCCAAAAGAATTAAAAATGTTAAAAAAGTAATGATAATAGGAGGCTCAAGAATTGCTTTTTATCTTACAAATCTTCTCCGCGCTCAGGGTAAAAATATTATAATAATTGAAAAAGATTATTCAAAATGCGAGGAATTGTCTGAAAAATTAAAAGGAGCTTCAATTATATGCGCGGATGCGAATGAATATGATATTTTAAGGGAAGAGGGAATTGAAAATATGGATGCCGTTGTAACTCTTTCCAATTTGGATGAAATGAATTTGCTTTTGTCCATTTTTGCCGCGTCGCTGAATGTGCCTAAAAATATAACAAAAATAAACAATTTAAGGTTAAAAAGTCTTGTGCCGGATTCCGCTACAGACAGTATTATTAATCCGGCAGATACGGCAAGGGATATTATAACTAATTACATACGTGCCAAAAAGCATGCCGATTCAGGCGAAATGAAAACACTTTACCGCCTCATCGGAGGAAAAATAGAAGCCGCAGAATTTGTTGTGGATGAAAGAACAAAAAATATAGGCAAAACATTGGGAAATATAAACTTTAAAAAGGATGTTTTGCTCGCGTCTATAATCAGAAAAAACAAATTTATAATTCCCGGTGGTTCTGATATAATTGAAACCGGTGACAGAATTGTAGTTGTGTCAAAAGGCAGAATTATAGAAAAAGTAAATGATATTTTTGAGTAAAATTTGTTTTAATTGGTATTGTTATGAATTATAAAGCTGTATTTTATGTGTTGGGTAAAATTTTTATTATAATAGGAGCGCTGATGCTTCTTCCGCTTTTTGTTTCGTTTTATTACAGGGAATCAACTGCGTTTTCTTTTTTAATTCCCATAATTATACTTGCGGCATGCGGATTTCTGCTTACCGCTAAAAAGCCGGAAAAGCTAAGCATATATAATAAAGAAGGTATGGTTATATGCGGATTGGGATGGATATTGATGTCCGTTTTCGGCGCTTTGCCTTTTATTATCAGCGGTTCAATACCTAATTTTATGGATGCCGTTTTTGAAACCTGCTCGGGATTCACAACCACGGGAGCTACAATTTTAACGGATATAGAATCGCTTCCGAAATCTATTTTGTTTTGGCGTGCTTTTACTCATTGGATAGGCGGAATGGGATTCTTGTGTTTATGATGGCGGTTATTCCCAAAAGCGAAAGCCATTCTATGTACATAATGAAAGCCGAAGTGCCGGAACCCAAAGCAGGAAAGGTTGTTTCCAAAATCCAGCAAAGCGCAAGAATACTTTATATTATTTATGTTGTTATAACCGTAATTGAAATAATTTGCCTTTCAGTATTTACGGATATGCGGCTTTTTGACGCTGTGTGCTGTTCGTTTTCAACTGCGGGAACCGGAGGCTTTACAAATTTGAATAATTCGGTTTTGGGTTATCACATCCCTGCCGCCGAATGGATTTTGTCTGTTTTTATGTTTTTGTTTGCCGCCAATTTTAACTTATATTTCTATATTTTAGTTCGTAAATTTTCTGCTGCTTTCAAAGATGAGGAGTTCAGAGCGTATTTATAATAAACGTTGCGGCGGTAATTTTAATTACAGTTAATTTAATTCCTGATTATAACAATGCTTCCGATGCATTGAGGGACGCTGTCTTTAATGTCAATTCCGTAATGAGCACAACGGGATTCTGTACTGTTGATTTTAATAAGTGGAATTCTTTTTCAAAGCTGATTTTAATATTTCTTATGATTATAGGCGGCTGCGCCGGTTCAACCGGAGGCGGAATTAAGGTTACAAGAGTAATTGTTTATGTAAAGGAAATGTTTGCTGAGCTCCGCAGGGCGTTAAGGCCGAGAACCGTAACAAAAATCAGGGTAAATTCAAGCCC
>JAJBVR010000165.1 GCA_020859725.1 Clostridiales bacterium
CAGTATATTCAAAGCTTTGTGATTTCGGAATTTCACAAAATATTACAATCGATTTGGGGCTTGTGAACAGGTCTAATTACTATACGGGAATAATTTTTCGAGGATTTGTTCAGGGCTCGGGAGTTACAGTATTGTCCGGCGGAAGGTATGATAATTTAATTTCCTCATTCGGAACAGACGCTCCCGCGGTTGGCTTTGCAGTTGATGTAAATGCGCTTTGCGATGCTAAAAATGAAATCGTCAATCTTAAAAGACCTATAAGAATAGCGCTTACAAAAGGCAGGCTTGAAAAATCTTCCGTTAAGCTGTTTCAAAAAATGGGGCTTGATACTAAGGAATTGGAAAATAAAGGCAGGCGCCTTATTCTGCCTGTTGACGAATACGAAGCTGTTCTTTCAAAAGCGCCGGATGTAATAACTTATGTTGAGCACGGTGTGTGCGATATAGGCATTGTTGGAAAAGATACTATTGTTGAGCACGGAAATGCTTTTTATGAAGTTATGGACCTTAATATAGGCAAATGCAGATTCGCGCTGGTGTGCCCGAAAGGAAAGGATTTTTTTGCAGGATATAAAAGAAAAATTGTTGCGTCCAAATATCCTAAAGTGGCAAAGGAATTTTTTAAGTCAAAGGGTATGGATGTTGATGTAATTAAAATTGAAGGAAGTGTGGAGCTTGCTCCGCTTTTAGGCTTGGCGGACGGAATTGTTGATATAGTTGAAACCGGCTCTACCCTTAAGGAAAACGGACTTGAGGTTGTGGAGGAAATTTTCCCCGTTTCCGCAAGAGTTATAGTTAATATGGCTTCAATGAAGCTTCGTAAAAATGAAATAGAATCTTTTCTTGCTGATATGGAACTTGCAAGTAAAGTTTAAGAGAGGGCAAAGAAATGAAAATAACAAAAGCTAACGGCAAAATCGAATATGAGCTTATTAAAAATTTAAAAAAACGCAGCGGAGAAACAGATTCTAAAATTCTGGATATTGTTACTGCGATTATTAACGGTGTTAAAGACGGCGGTGATGAGGCCGTTCGTGAATATACCGTAAGATTTGACGGTGCATTGCCGAAAAAATTTGTAATTGAAAAAGAAGAATTAAACGAATACCTTGAATTTATTGATGATGATTTTAAAAACGCTTTGACTGAAGCAAAAAATAATATTTATGATTTTCACAAAAGGCAGGCGCAGCAAAGCTGGCTTACAACAAAGGAAAACGGAATTATTATGGGTCAGCGTGTAAGAGGGCTCGGCAGAGTGGGAATATATGTTCCGGGCGGTACTGCCGCTTATCCAAGCTCTGTTCTTATGAATGCAGTGCCTGCAAAAATAGCCGGAGTTAAGGAAATAATTATGGTAACTCCTCCCGCCGCGGGCGGAAATCCAAATCCAAATATTATGGCGGCCGCCGCCGTTGCCGGCGTTGATAAAGTGTTCCTTTGCGGAGGCGCTCAGGCTGTTGCCGCTTTGGCATACGGAACCGAAAAAATCCCCAAGGTTGATAAAATAGTGGGGCCGGGAAATATCTTTGTTGCCACTGCAAAAAAATTGCTTTATGGTGTTGTTGATATAGATATAGTTGCGGGTCCTTCGGAAATTCTTATTGTTGCGGACGGCACCGCAAGACCGTCATTTATTGCTGCAGATTTAATGAGCCAGGCAGAGCATGACAAAATGGCGTCCGCAATTCTGTTAACCACTTCAGAGGCTGTTGCAAGAGCGGCGGCAAAGGAAATTGAAAGGCAGATTAAATTTTTGGAAAGGCAGGAAATAATTGAAAGTTCTCTTGAAAATTACGGCGAAATAATTATTTGCGAGGATTTAAAGCAGGCAATTAATTTTGCAAATGAGCTTGCACCGGAGCATCTTGAGCTTTGCGTGGAAAATCCGCTTAAATATATAGGCATGATTGATAACGCGGGCTCCGTATTTTTGGGAAATTGGTCTCCCGAACCGCTCGGAGATTATTTTGCCGGCCCTAATCACGTGCTCCCGACAAGCGGTACCGCCAGATTTTTCAGTCCGCTTTCCGTTGACAGCTTTATAAAAAAATCGTCGTTTATTTATTATACGGAAGAAGAATTGAAAAAAGCAAAGGATAAAATTATTAATCTTGCCGAAACAGAAGGTCTTACGGCGCATGCAAACAGTATTAAGGTAAGATTTTGAGATATGAAAGCTAAGTTTTTTACCGCGGCTTTGATTTGCGACGTTTTTTCGTTTTTGTTTTCCTCCTGTGCCTCTTTTGCACAGCTTTCTTACAGTCAAACCGAAATTTCGGATCCCGCCTTGGTAAAAGCGGATTCGGGTGTTTTGGCAGTCCATTTTCTTGATGTCGGGCAGGGTGACAGCGAATTTGTTGAGCTGCCAAACGGCGACACCATGCTTATTGACGCCGGTGAAACTGATAAATGCATTACAGTTGTGTCAGACATAAAAGAATGGGATATTCAGAAATAAATTATCTTGTGGCAACTCATCCTCATTCGGATCATATAGGGGGATTTACCGAGGTGCTGGCAGAATTTGATGTGGATAATATTTATTTGCCGGATGCTGTTTCTTCATCGGATATTTACTCTGAATTCCTGAAATCGGCAGAAGCGGAGGATTGCAATGTTTTAAAAGCCGAAAGCGGTGTTGAAATTATAAATGAAAATAATCTTACGGCTGAATTTTTAGCTCCTGTAAGCAGTGAATATGATGAGCTTAATAATTATTCTGCGGTTTTGAAAATCACTTATGAAAATAATTCCTTTATTTTTATGGGTGACGCCGAGGCGCTTTCGGAAAAAGAAATTACTGCTGATGTAAGCGCCGATGTAATTAAAGTCGGACATCACGGCTCAAACACATCCTCTTGTGAAAATTTCGTGAATCGTGTTTCTGCTGAATATGCCGTTATAGAATGCGGCTCGGGAAATTCTTACGGTCACCCAAATGAAGACGTTGTTTCACGTTGGGAAAACTCCGGCGCCTTGGTTATGACAACTATGGATTGCGGAAATATTTTAATAAGCAGCAACGGCTCAGAAATAAACGCATTATGCACAAATGAAAATGAAATTCAAAGCAGTGTTTCTCAAAATGCGGCGCAATCCGCTGAAAATGAATGGGTAATTAATGTTAAAACCAAAAAGTGCACACAGCCGATTGCCCGTATGCAGGTAAAATCGCCGCGGAAAATAAAGAGTATTCAGATAAGCCTGTATCGGAATTGATTGCACAAGGGTATTCAAAATGCGGCTCATGTAATCCCGGAGATTAGCTTTATGAAATTGATTATAGACAGAATTGAAAATAATATAGCCGTTTGCCTATTTGAAAACGGTACAACGGCCGACGCGCAGGTATGTATATTTGCCGGAGCGAAAGAAGGGGATGTTGTTAACATTTCCATTGACAGCCGCGAAACAAAAAAACGAAAAGAAATAGCTCAAAGTAAATTAAATAATCTTTTTGAGAAAAAGGAGTAATATTTATGAGACAAGCTGAAATTGAAAGAAACACAAAAGAAACGCAAATAAAAATTTCTGTTGATTTAAACGCAGATGATATTGAAATTTCAACCGGAATCGGATTTTTTGACCATATGTTGAATGCCTTTGCCGTTCACGGAGGGTTTGGTTTGAAAATAAGCGTTAATGGTGATTTGGAAGTTGATACTCACCACACTGTTGAAGATACAGGAATTGCCCTGGGTCGCGCCTTCAGAAAGGCGCTTGGGGATATGAGCGGAATTAACAGATACGGCTCTTTTTATATTCCTATGGATGAAAGCCTTGCTTTTTGCTCTGTAGATATATCAAACAGACCGTTTCTTGTGTTTAAAGCGTCTTTTAATGAGGAACGATGCGGAGATTATGAAACCTGCTGCACGGAAGAATTTTTTCGGGCCTTTGCCGTTAACTGCGGTATCACGCTTCATTTAAATGTGCTTTACGGCTCCAATTCTCATCATGAAATTGAAGCTCTGTTTAAAGCATTCGCGCATTCTATGAAAATGGCCGTTTGTGAGGCGGATAATGGGATTTTGTCCACAAAAGGAGTATTATAGGAAAAATATCGGTCAAAAAGTATAATCAATTATATATTTTGAAATATGGTGTATAATTAATTTTGAAACGGCGGAAATTCCATTATGCGCGTTGCAAGACTGCGGCACGCGTATAAATTATTTTTGATAAGCCGTTTGCAGCCGGAAAGGTATTAGGGAGTTTTATGATTATTGTTGCTGCGTTAGAGTTAGTGGGGGG
>JAJBVR010000164.1 GCA_020859725.1 Clostridiales bacterium
AATCGTTAATAGGGTGGCGTGTTCATCGTTAATGGGGTATCCGTGTTCATCGTTATTTTGTATCAATGTGCGTGTTCAGATCGATTTTATCTTCACTAAATTTGTGAAAATTCTTCAAATCAAGTGCATAGTCAAGAACTTGGTCAATATCGCCTTCTAAAATCTTTGTTTCGCCAACCTTAAATTCAAGGCAGAATACAATTCCTCTAAGTAATAAAACGACGTCAATTCTCTTACCAAGACGGGGAATATAATATTCAAAAATGATATTGCCGTTTTCACCGGAATAATCAGAAAGAATGTCTTTCATTATAGTAATTTCCGACTTCCACGCTTCTCGTGTAGTAGTTAGAGCGTCGCCGTGGTATTTATCGCACAACGTGCCTAATATTGAATTGTCGTCAGTATTTATAAAATCAGAAAAGTTATTGTTGTATAAGCAGCGACTCATTATAAACTCCTTGCATGATATTCATTTTGAAATTAAAACCATTATTTTAATGATTCTGTTCAGAATTCTTATCTTTTGCTGTTCTTTCTATCTTTTTAATGGTTTCAAGGTATGCTTCTTCAACAGGAGCTATTGTTTTTACTTGATACTTCCTATACTCTGATGTAGCTTTATCAATAGCCATTTTATGACTGATTTTGCCGGCATCTGTTAATAGGCTTTCTCCCGTGACAGATAATACATTATCAAGGTGCTTGATGTAATCTTTCATGTACATAGGATTATGCTTCATCGCTTGAACTTCTGCAAAGTCAAAATATCCTGAAACAATATTATTTAGCGTTTTTAATTCAGTTTCATTTAAATAGTTCTTAGCAATTTTTATATCTGCAAGTGTTGGAATATCGCCCTTGAAATTTGTAAGTCCCATAAACGGTTTATCAGAATCTGCTCTGTCGTAGATTAGCTCTGCTGCGGTATGTCCATGGGCTGCAAAATGGAGTTTGTTTTGAACAATCTTAAAAAATTCAATCGATTCGGTGCTTTGTGGATCATAATCAACACTTGTTGCATACAAGTCAAGGACTTGGCGATACATAACTTTTTCAGATGAACGAATATCTCTGATTCTATCGAGGAGTTCTTTCCAATAATTTCCTCCGCCGTTTCCTTTTAATCGCTCATCATCCATAGTAAATCCTTTTATGATATACTCTTTAATTCTCTCAGTTGCCCATTTTCTAAATTGAACTCCGGCAGGCGATTTGACTCGGTATCCGACCGAAATAATGACATCAAGATTATAAAAATTAGTTGGTTTGGTAGAAAATTCGGAATTTCCGAATTTTCTCATAGTGTCCTCTGGTTGAAGTTCATTTTCGGAATATATATTTTTTATATGCTCATTAATTGTCGATTTTGATTTTTGAAACAATTCAGCCATTTGGTCTTGAGTTAGCCAAACAGTTTCGTCTTGCATTTTAACATCTATTTTTGTATTTCCGTTATCAGCTTGATATATAACAATTTCTCCGTAATTTTTATCCATGTTTGTACCTCTTTATTATGACTTTTTATTGTCGTGTATTGAAACATTGCCGATTCCGTCTTTGCAAGCTACAAGGAGAACGCCGGCAAAAGTATTTCTTTTATAAGCACAAGCAGTTCTGAATACGCTTATTTATTTTCCTTCTTTCCTGCAACTGCTTGGGCGTTGAACATTGCAAGGGCGACATTGACCTTATCCATACGGACGGTTTCTTTGCCTTGCTCAAGTTCACGCACAAAACGAAGTCCAAGACCTGAACGCAAAGCGAATTGCTCTTGCGTAAGTCCTGCCGCTTTTCTATTCTTTTTTAACAAATTCTGCAATCGGGTTCATCGTGCTACTCCTTATAGATAGTATCCTTATCCATTTTACACCCTTTCGGGTATGAAGTCAACGAAAGCGAAACGACTACACCCTATCGGGTATTATTTAGGCTTTAGTACACCTGATTGCACCCTATAGTGTATAATACTTTAGAGTATAATTATTTTGTTTTACTTAAAGCATAGTCTATGATTGAAAATTCGGTGATTTTGTGGTAGAATATTAATAGTACGATTAAGCGAGGTGAGGAAATGAACAGAGATCCGTTTGAAGAATATATCCGCCAGTCGGAGCCTGATAAAGCACAAAAGGGTTACGCTTGGCAGACGGCAATCGGTCTTCAGGATGTTGACGGATTAAGGCCTTCTAAGTATTTGATTGATACTGCAATAAAGCATATTGAGGGCGAAATATCCATTTCTGAGGCTCAAAACCTTATCAACACCTACTATGTTGAAAAGCCTGCTCACGCAAGCGGTGACAGAACGGAAGAAGCCGACAAGGTTTCCGTTCGCATTGCTGAAATACTTTCCGAAAACGCTTTTTCATTTTCTCCGAGTGAATATATCTCAATTCACAGAAGACTTTTCACGGGAATATACTCTCACGCAGGTAAAATCAGAGATTACAATATTTCAAAAAAAGAATGGGTACTTGACGGCGAGTCCGTAATGTACGGTAATGCTGTTGACCTAAAGGAAACCTTGCAATATGATTTTTCTGTTGAAAAGGATTTTGATTACAGCAATTTGACTATTGACGAAGTAATCAATCACCTTGCTGTTTTTGTTTCTAGATTATGGCAAATTCATATTTTCGGCGAGGGCAATACGAGAACTACCGCTGTATTTTTCATCAAATATTTGCGTTCTCTCGGCTTTAATGCAACAAATGATATTTTTGCTGCAAATGCTTGGTATTTTAGGAATGCACTTGTTCGTGCGAACTACAATAATTTGCAAAAAGGTATTCACGAAACGACTGAGTTTTTAGAGTTGTTCTTGAGAAATTTGTTACTCAGTGAAAAGAATGAACTGAAAAATCGGTATATGCATATCAGAAACGAAAAACCGAATATTCAGTTCCAAAAACCGAACATTGACGCAGAAAAACCGAACATTCAGGCCGAAATATTTGAAAAAGCGAACATCGGAGTAAAAACAAAGAACCATATTTTAAGCCTTTATAACGCATTCAAAGATGAGTCTATGTTTTCTAAGGCTGATGTAATGAAAGTTTTAGGACTAAAATCAACGGCAGCCTATGATTTAATTCAAAAGATGTTAAGCGAAAATATGATTGAGCCTGTCACTGGTCACGGTAAGGGTAAATACAAGTTTAGTATTAAATGATATAGGGTGTGCGAAAAAACGACACCTCATTGCAATTTCAAAATTAAGGGTTGAACCCTTTATTTTCACCGCCTATAATTAAAGCGTAGGCAGCAGCAATACACATAAAACTTAATATCTGCGATTTCTAATCGAGCAAGCGGAGCAACTTTTGAGTTGATGAACTACCAAGCGCCGTACGAAGTCGAAACATACTTATGGGATAAGTCTATCCTTTTGTAGTTTCGCTTTGTCGGTGCTTTTTTATTTTGCTCGATTACTTCGTACGGCGGTTTGAAGTCCTTTCCTTGTTTGGGAAAGGGCTTTTTTGTTTTCTGTTTTATTTTTGGGCGTGCATTTCGGCACCCTTTGTCCAAATGAGTGAAGGGGTTAAATGTTAAAAGATTATGAAATTTTCAAAAAACACCCCCAAAATGCTGCTCCCAGTTCAAACAAGTGAAGGGGTAACAAAAAAATATTTGTCGGGGGGGTTAATTTTTGCTCGTTTTCGTTGCCTACTAAGTGAGGGATGAAATTTATTTGCAAAAAGTTAAATAAGCGAAAGGAGTTTTATTATGGCACGAATAACAAGGATAAAAACAAAAGACAGGGAAATATATTACCCGCCATAAGAAAGATAAAAATAAGTGAAAAACAGCATAAAAAATGTACCTTTTTTGATACAGAAGGAAGGAGGCTTAATTTGAACAAATACTTTAAGAAAAATGAAGCGGAAAAATATGTTTTCTACAAAATTCCGAAAGCATTATTTACTGACAATAAATACAAATCCGTTTCAACCGATGCGAAAATGCTTTATGGCTTGCTGCTTGACCGAATGTATCTGTCCGCTAAAAACGGTTGGATTGATAAGCACGGCAGAGTGTATCAGTTCTTCACGATAAAGCAAGGTCAGGAACTTCTGCATTTCGGTCACGACAAGGTAATAAAACTGTTTGCCGAACTTGAAGTTGCAGGGTTGATTGAACGCAAGCGACAAGGACAAGGCAAAGCAAATATCATTTATCTTAAAAAGTTTTGAAGTCGGCTTTTCAGATTTCTAAAAGTCGATAAAACAGAACGAAGTAATACTA
>JAJBVR010000057.1 GCA_020859725.1 Clostridiales bacterium
GGCCCATTCCGGAAACAGATTTAACTCCGTTAATGCTTTTCAAAAAGCCTCTTATGTATTCGCCTTTTTCAAAAACCTCATTTAATAGTTTTTCGTCTATTCTTTTAACAATGCTAATCGCTCCCGCAGCAGAAATCGGATTTCCGCCAAAGGTTGATCCGTGAGTACATACCGTAGGCGTATTTTCTGTTTTTGCTCCGAAAAGCACTGCTCCTATAGGAAGTCCTCCTGCTAGTCCTTTTGCCGTTGTAACAATATCGGGATTTATTCCGTAATTCATATATGCGAAATATTTTCCCGTCCTTCCGTTTCCTGTCTGCACCTCGTCCACTATCGTTAAAATATCATTTTTTGCGCAGATAGTTTCTATTGCCTTTATAAAATCGTAATCAAGATTTAAAACTCCGCCCTCGCCCTGAATGCATTCGAACATAATCGCGCACACATCGTCTGTTACGGCTTCTTTAAGCGCATCAATATCATTTGCATGGCAGTATTTAAATCCGTCTGTAAAAGGCGCAAAATTTGTGTGCAAAGCGTCCTGGCCGCTTGCGGAAAGCGTTGTAATTGTTCTTCCGTGAAATGAATTAAGCAGTGTGATTATTGTGCTTCTTCCTTCCCCGTATTTGTCAAAACTGTATTTTCGGGCAAATTTTATCGCGCCCTCATTCGCCTCTGCTCCACTGTTTGAAAAAAATACTTTTTTCATTCCGGTTTTTTCGCAAAGAAGCTTTGCAAGCTCCGCGCAAGGCTCAGTGTAGTACAAATTGGAAGCGTGCTGAAGCTTGTCAAGCTGGTCTTTAACAGCTTTTTTCCAAATTTCATCTGCTGCTCCAAATGAATTAACTCCGATTCCTGAGCCGAAATCTATGTATTCTTTCCCGTTTTCGTCAGACAGTATTGACCCTTTCCCGCGTGTAAGCACAACATTGAATCTTCCGTACGTGTGTGAAATATATTGGTTGTCCGTTTCTTTTATATTCATTAAAAATCACCTTCCTCTGAACATTGTGCCCATACCTTCGTCCGTAAGCATTTCCATCAGTATGGAGTGGGGAACACGACCGTCAATTATAAACGCTTTTTTAACTCCCTCTCTTATTGCCTGAATCATTGAGTCAATTTTCGGTATCATTCCGCCGCTGATTATTCCGTCTGCGATAAGGGCAGGCACGTCGGAAATATAAATTCGGTGAATAAGCGATGACTCATCATTCTTATCTCTTAAAAGACCCACAACATCCGTCATTGATATAAGAGCCTCCGCTTTTAATTTGCCGGCAACGGCGGCGGCTACGGTATCTGCATTAATATTATAGCAATTTCCGTTTTCGTCATAACCTATTGTTGAAATAACCGGAATAAAACTGTTCGCAAGCACTTCCTCAATAACATCGGTATTCATTTCAATTATCTCTCCAACATAACAGTGGGCGCTGTCAAGGGGCTTGCATTTAATCATATTTCCGTCCATCCCGGAAAGGCCTATAGCATGGCCTTTAAGATTTCCTATTTGGCACACAAGGTCCTTATTAACTTTTCCCGCAAGAACCATCTGCACAACATCTGCGGTTTCTTTATCCGTTACTCTCAGTCCGTTTTCAAATTTGCTTTCAATGTTCATGGCTGAAAGCGCTTTATTGATTTCAGGCCCTCCGCCGTGAACAAGAACAATTTTAATTCCGATAGTTGTAAGCAAAACTAAATCGTTCATTACCGATTCTTTCAGATTTTCGTTGACCATAGCGTTTCCGCCATATTTAACTACTATTGTTTTTCCTCTGTAAAGCTGAATGTTAGGCAGCGCTCTCGCTAAAATTTCTGCCTTTACAGCATTTGTAATATCCATATTTTTCCACAGCCTTTCGGGGTTTTCAAATTAATTTGTGAATGAAAATAAAGCAATTTATTTGTTTTAATATATACTGTTAAGTTCGGTAATCACCGTTTATTTTAACATAATCATAGGTTAAATCACAACCCCACGCGCGGGCTTCTGCATTTCCGCTGTGAAGATTAATCAAAACCTCTATTTCATCGCTTTTAAGAATTTTAGCCGCTCTTTCTTCAGAAAAATCAATTCCGCTTCCATTTTCACAAACTTTGATTTCGCCGAAGCTGCTTTTTAAATTAACGCTCACTTTATTTATATCAAATTCCGCGTCCGCATAGCCAATCGCGCAAAGTACGCGCCCCCAGTTGGCGTCCTCTCCGAAAAGCGCGCATTTAAATAAGGTTGAGCCTGCAACAGATTTGGCAACTTTTATTGCAGTATCAATATCGGGGCATCCGCTGCACTTGCATTCCAGCAGCTTTGTTGCGCCCTCTCCGTCCTTGGCAAGCATTCTTGTTAGGTGCATCATAACTTCATAAAGCGCTGATTTAAATACATCAAAATCCTTACCTAATTCCTTTATCTCATCGTTTTCCGCCATTCCGTTAGCCATAATGCAAACCATATCGTTTGTTGAAGTATCTCCGTCAATCGAAAGGCAGTTGTATGTTATTTTAACGATTTCATTAAGCGCGTTTTGAAGCATATTACGGGAAATGCTGCAATCAGTTGTAATAAAATTAAGTGTTGTTGCCATATTGGGATATATCATTCCGGAACCTTTCGCCATTCCGCCTATACGGCATATTTTTCCGCGTATCTCAAACTCAACCGCGTATTCTTTTTTAATTGTGTCCGTAGTCATAATTGCGGTTGCCGCTTTTTCATTTCCGTTATATGAAAGCCCGTTTACAAGACTTTTTATTCCGTTTTTAATTGGCTCAATAGGAAGAATCTGCCCGATTACACCTGTTGAAGCCACAACAACCTGTTCCGGTTTTATTTTCAGTTCGTTTGCAGCAAGCAAACACATTTGTTCGGCTTTTTGTTCTCCGTCGGCATTGCATGTGTTCGCATTTTTTGAATTAACGATAACCGCCCTTGAAATTCCGTCTGTTTTTTTAAGATTTCTTTTTGTAACAATTATCGGCGCGCCCTTAACCTTATTTGTTGTATAAACTGCCGCGGTAGCGCAGGGTAAATCCGATAGAATTAAGCCAAGGTCATTTTTGTGAATTGCATTTTTATTTTGATTATCGGCAAGCGGTTTTTTTATTCCGCAGTAAATTCCGTTTGTCTTAAAGCCCTTTGCGGCGCATACGCCGCCGTTAATAATTTTCATATAATCATTCTCCGATAACAAGTGATTTTTTTTCATCTTTCCAGCAGGCAATATTCATGCATTGAATTGCCGAGCCGGAAGCGCCTTTTCCCAAATTGTCAAATCTTGAGGTTATAACAAATCTGTCTTTGTTGCCGTTTACCTCTATTTCCATATCGTCTCTGCCGTCAAAAACATTAGCGGCTATCATGCCCTTGGTGTATCCTTCGGGCCGTATTTTTATAATATCGTTTCGTGAATAATGCTCGGTAAGTATTTCACGCACATTTTCCGCCGTATAATTTCCGTTAAGCATATCGGTAAATAAAGGTATGCTTACTACCATTCCCTGTTTATAATCACAAATCATCGGTGAAAACAGGGGAGTCCTTTCAATTCCGCTTATTGCTTTCATTTCTTTTAAATGTTTGTGATTTTGGTTAAGCGCATATTGACGCGGAGAATCAATCTGGGCGTTTCTTTGAGCGCTTTCATATTCGGCAATCGCTTTTTTTCCGCCGCCGCTGTAACCGGATACCGCGAAACAGGTAACCGGGTATGATTTTGATATAATATTGTGTTTTACCAGCGGATAAATTATTGCGTTGAATCCGCTTGCATAGCATCCGGGATTCGCGATAAATCTGTTTGTTTCAATTCTTTTTCTGAAATCCGATGAAAGCTCCGGAAAACCGTATGCCCATTCGGGCAGAGTTCTGTGTGCGGTTGAAGCGTCTATAATTTTAGTGTGTTTGTTATTTTTGTCTAAAAGCAAAACGGCTTCCTCCGCCGCGCTGTCCGGCAGGCAAAGAAATGTAATATCGCTCTCGTTTATGTATTTGCTGATTTCTTTTTCATTTTTTCTGTTTTTTTCGTCAATTTCAAGCAATTCAATATCGTTTCGTTTAAGCAGTCTTTCCCTGATTTTTAAACCGGTTGTACCGGACTGCCCGTCTATGAATACTTTTATCATTTTATGCAAAATCTCCCGCATATAATATATTTCTTTCTTATTATACACTTGAGTAATTTAATGTCAATAGCTTAAGCAAAAAAC
>JAJBVR010000202.1 GCA_020859725.1 Clostridiales bacterium
AACTCCTTTCACTTGATATATTTTTTTAACCGTTTATTTTTAATTTTATTAATTACAGCTTAATCTTTCGGTTTCACTTAAAGCTTTACTTGTATGTAATGAAGCAAAAGGAATTTCCGGATGCTCTTTGTAAGCAAATACAGAAATATGCTCGTTTAGATGCCTCCTTGTTTTTTGTCCCCTTACATTATATTTAGCATAAAAAGGCAGATACATAGTGATTGTCTATGTATCTGCATTTTTTACTGTTTCATTTGACGGGTGGTCGTGATTGCTGATTTAAACGCCGTTTAAATAAAATTATTTAAGCGGCTTTTCAGTATATATTTTGATTGGTTAAACTGCAAAATCAACAAAAACAATTATTAAAAATAACTTATTCTTTCTTCTGACCATAATACGCGTTTTTACCGTGTTTACGCTGATAATGCTTATCAAGAAGATACTGCTCTATACCAATATTTGATTTATCGGAAAAGGAAGCGATTTTTTCCGTTCTGAATGCCATTTTGCATATTTCCTCTAAAATCAAAGCATTTTCCACCGCTTTAATAGGAGTACTTCCCCATGTGAAAGGACCGTGGCGTTGAACAAGCACCGCAGGACATTCATCCGGTACAATTTTACGCTTCTTAAATTCTTTTACAATAACCCTGCCCGTGTTAAGCTCGTATTCATTCTCAACCTCATCCTGAGTTAATCCTTCGGCGCACGGAATACATCCGTTAGCAAAATCGGCATGAGTTGTTCCGTAAGCAGGCACATCTCTTCCGGCCTGCGCCCATGAGCATGCCCATGATGAATGGGTATGCACAACTCCGCCTGCATTTTTAAAATTCCTATACAATTCCAGATGTGTAGGAGTGTCGGAAGACGGATTCAAATCTCCTTCGATTTTTTTACCGTTCAAATCTATTACAACCATATCATACGGGCTCATTTCGCTGTACGGAACGCCCGATGGCTTTATTACAAACAAGCCCTTTCCCCTGTCAATTCCCGAAACATTTCCCCAGGTAAGCACGACAAGGCCTAATTTTACAAGCTGCATATTTGCTTCATAAACTTTTTTCTTTAATTCCTCAAGCATAATTTTCTCCATAACTCACATTTCCAGTTTATATGCAACATCATTATAAAAAAGTTCTTTTCTGAACTCATTTATACTTGTTTCTTTATTAATATGAATAAATTCAATGCCCATTATTTCAGCGAAATCCCGCATATTTTCTGCAGTTAGGCAATAGGAAAGCGCGCTGTGATGCGCTCCTCCGGCATATATCCATGCCTCCGCAGAGGTTTGCAAAGACGGCATCGGCTTCCATAAAATACCTGCCACGGGAAGATTGGGCATATCATTTTTCTGCTCACAGCACTCAATATCGTTGCAAATCATTCTGAGCCTGTCACCCATATCTACCAAAGTAACAACTATCCCCTTTCCTGTTTGGGCTTTGAAAACAAGCCTTGCAGGGTCTTCCCTGTTTCCAATTCCAAGAGGATGAACCTGAATTTTAGGTGTTTCAACCGCGCATGTTGGGCAAACTTCAAGCATATGCGAACCAAGGAGCATTTCATTTCCCGGTTCAAAATGATAAGTATAATCTTCTATAAATACCGTGCCGCCGCTGAGACCCTCGGACATAGCTTTCATGACTCTAAGCATTGCGGCAACTTTCCAGTCACCTTCAGCCCCGAAGCCGTAACCCTGGCGCATTAAGTCCTGAGCGGCAAGTCCCGGAAGCTGGCGAAGCTCCTGGAGATCTTCAAAATTAGTATGAAAAGCATTGAAATTATACTTTTCAAGAAATTTTTTAATTCCCACTTCTTCTTTTGCCTGGTATTTTACAGCATCTGTATTATCGGTATCCATTATATAATACTTATTATATTCATCCATCTGAGCGTCAATTTCAGAATCCGTAACGGAATTTATTTCCTTGATGACGTCTCCCACGCCGTAATGGTCAACCTGCCATCCCAATTTTATCTGCGCCTCTATTTTATCACCGTCAGTAACGGCAACATTACGCATATTATCAGATATTCGCAGCACGTGCGTTTTTTTCGACTCGGCTGCTCCCACGGCGGCACGAATCCATATTTCCAACTTTTTTTGAAATTCTTTATCTTTCCAATAGCCTGCTATAACTTTCCTTTTAAGGCGCATTCTGGCAGCTATAAAGCCGTGTTCCCTGTCTCCGTGAGCAGATTGATTAAGATTCATAAAATCCATATCAATATCATTCCACGGAATATCTCTGTTATATTGTGTATTAACGTGAAGATACGGCTTTTGAAGTGCATTAAGACCTGCTATCCACGCCTTAGATGGAGAAAAGGTATGCATCCAGGTTATAACACCGGCGCATTTTTCCGAGCAATTAGCCTCCTGCATAATTTTTAATATTTCATCGGAAGTTTTTACACAGGGCTTTGCAACAATTCTGCAAGGCGTATTTTCACTCCACTCATCACACATTTGCTTTGAATGCGAGTCAATCGTTTGAAAAATATCTTCACCGTAAAGAAACTGAGTTCCCGTTATAAACCAAAATTCATAATCTTTAATTGCCATAATAATCACCTTAAATACTTTCTGAAGCGGTTTTCTCAACCGCAAGTCCTTTCTTAAACAATTTCATATATTCACAAAAGCCCTCGGTATCTTTATTATCCGGCAAAATCGTTTTGCTTTTGTATTTGGAAAAAATATCCTCATAAAGATACGTTTCCAGTGATTTGCCGTTTCCTTTAATCATATATAAGGCGAGAAGCGCCATCCCCCACGCTCCGCCTTCTCCGGCAGTTTCCATAACCGAAACAGGAGTATCAAATGCTCCCGCCATTAGTTTTTGAGCAACATAAGGAGTTTTAAACATACCTCCGTGCCCCGTAAACCGAGTAACTCTGACATTTTCGTTTTCAAGCTTTTCCATTCCCAATTTAAGCGCTGCCATTGATGAATAAATTTGCGCGCGCATAAAATTTTTAAGATTGAAAACAGCGTTTCTTTTTCTTAAAAACACGGGAATGCCGTTTTGAAGGCGGGCAACAGGTTCTCCTGAGAAATAATTATAATTTAGCAATCCGCCGCAGTCATAATCTCCGTCTAACGCCGAATTATAAAGAATATCGTAAATTTCGGATTTATCAAGGTTATTCCCGATTAAATCGGAAAATTGTGAAAAAATACTTATCCAGTAATCCAAATCGGTGCAGCAGTTGTTGCAATGCACCATTGCAACGGAATTTCCGTTTGGAGCAGCGACTATATCTATTTCCTCATAAACACGGGAAAGCGGTTTTTCAAGCACAATCATTGAAAAAATTGACGTTCCTGCGGAAATATTTCCTGTGTTTATCGAGATACTGTTTGTAGCTGTCATCCCGGTACCTGCATCTCCCTCAGGCGGGCATAGCGGAATACCGGGCCTGAGATTTCCGCTTGTATCAAGAAGTCTTGCGCCTTTTTCGCTGAGGCGCCCGGCGCATTCACCGGCAAGCATAATCTTAGGCAAAATATCGCAAATATTCCAATTGCATTTCAATACATCAGTAACGGCGGAAAATTTTTCAAGCATTTCAGCGTTGTAATTTCCGGTTTTATCGTCAACCGGAAACATACCTGACGCGTCTCCTATTCCTATTACCTTTTCACCGGTAAGCTGCCAATGCACATACCCCGCAAGCGTTGTTATAAAATCTATACTGTTTATGTGACTTTCATTATTCAAAACCGCCTGATAAAGATGAGCAATACTCCACCTTTGCGGAATATTAAATGAAAACAAATCAGATAATTTCTCCGCGGCTTCTTTGGTGGTGGTATTTCTCCAGGTTCTGAACTCCGCCAGCTGATTATCATTTTTATCAAAAACAAGATAACCGTGCATCATAGCCGAAAAACCGATTGCGGAAAGAGTTGTTATGTGTTTTTTGAATTTATTAAAAACATTTTCGTTAAGGTTATTATAGGCGCTTTGAACTCCGCTCCACACATCGTTAAGGCTGTAAGTCCAATATCCGTTTTCAAATTTATTTTCCCAAGTATGGCTTCCGGAAGCAACGGGGTTTCCGTTTTCATCCACAAGAACGGCTTTTATTCTTGTGGAGCCGAATTCTATTCCCAATGCTTCGCCGCCGCTGAGCACGCTTTCTGTCATAATTTAATCTCCCGAATACAATAAAAT
>JAJBVR010000001.1 GCA_020859725.1 Clostridiales bacterium
GTTGGTATTGGTGATGGATAAATAAATCTCTTTGTGGTAGTGTTTGTGTTACCAAAAGCAAATAAGGAGGTAAAAAACATGTATGAATTATACGATAAAAACGGCAATTTAATATGCTATCGTATGACAAAAAGAATTAAAAATGACTTAGGTGAATATGATGTTTTAACAGCTCGCTCCAAGAAGTCAGAAAAAGAATGCAGAAAAATTATGGATGACAAAATCCGTGATTACTACATTCAGAAAGAAACTGAAAAACACAAAGGGGTATTCCCCACTATGCTATTTAAAGAGTTTGCTGACAACTGGTTTGAGCTAAATGTGAAAAACGCAGATTGCAGTCAGGTAAACAAAGAGAATTACCGCAACTATGTTTATACGCACATAATCCCGTATTTTAAGGATTACAAGCTCTGCGACATTCATGAAGATGACTGTCAACGATTTTTAAATCAATATATAGGATACAGTAAAGCGATGGTATCAAAATTAAGAATGACATTACGCAGAATAATGCGAAAAGCAAAACGGCAGAAACTTATACCCGATAACCCTGCTGAAGACATTATCTTGCCAAAGGTAACACAAGGACAACGCCGACCGATAACTGATGAAGAACGAGCATATACTCAAAACAGCAGAAACACACTATGCAGGCTGCATAGTTTTAACAATGCTTTATTGCGGACTCAGACCGATTGAAATACGCAGAATGGAATGGTCATGGATAGACTTTGAAAACAGCATTTTAACCGTAGGCAAATCAAAAACAAAGGCAGGTACAGGCAGAAAGATCCCAATTCCACCTCAGCTTAAATCTGAACTGATAAAACATAGATTTAAAAGACAAAACGAACAATATGTATTCGTTAGAGTAAAAAATCATAATCTACCAATGGATGAAAATGCGTTCTACCATGCATGGCATAATTTCAAAAGAGAAATGGATATTGCTAACGGCGCAAAAGTGTATCGAAACCAAATCATAGAATCAACACTATCGGAAGATTTAGAGCCTTACCTGCTCAGGCATACATTCTGCACTGACTGTCAGGCTGCAGGAGTACCAATCAATGTGGCTAAAGAACTTATGGGTCACAGTGACATATCAGTAACGGCAAAAATCTACACTCACATGATAGATGAGGTATTCGAACAGAATAGAAAACGATTACAGGAATATGCTCAACACAAACAAAATCAAACAGTAACTGCGTAAAAATACACAATGGGTGTAATCAACAAATGATGTTGGTTATGCCCATTATTTTTTATTCTATAAAGTCTCGTAAAAGTCTCTCACCTTATCGCCGTTAATCAAGCCCGTTCGGTTTTGAAAATTAGAGATTTCAGGTCTCTGAAAGTCTCACACAAAATCTCAATAGGAAAAGTAAAAGAAAAACCGCCCTCAAATCAACAGCAAATTGATGGCGATTTTGGACTGTTTACGGCAATTTTGCATAGAAAAAGCGGTGACATCTATAATGTCACCGCCTGCTGGCAGAGGTATAAGGATTCGAACCTTAAATAACGGAGTCAGAGTCCGGTGTGTTACCGTTACACTATACCTCTATATTTAATTGATTAGTGCGTTTACTATTATAACTGATTCGAAGGATTTGTCAAGCAGAATTTTAATTTAATGTAAAATTTAATTAAACAAATTCTGAAATGTTGTTTTTATGCCCGTATTATTGTATAATATTATAAAAACTTTTATTATGGAAACGGTGTTAATTTGAAAATACTTACTGTAGGCGATGTTGTATCAAAGCAGGGACGCGATTATTTAAGAAAAATCCTGCCGGGTTTAAAAAAGGAATTTTCGGCGGATATAACTATAGTTAACGGTGAAAACGCCGCGGTCGGAAACGGAATTACACCCGATTCCGCCGATGATATTTTTACCTGCGGGGCAGATGTTATAACCTTGGGCAACCACGCGTTAAGACGCCAGGAAATATATGATTATCTTGATGAAAATAAATATATTATTCGCCCCGCCAATTTTCATTCATCGGCTCCGGGGAATGGCATTGCTATAATCGACAAGGGATATTTAAAAGCGGCGGTGATTAATTTGCAGGGCGCTGTATATTCACAGCCGATAAAAAATCCGTTTGACGAAGCAGACTGTATGATTGATAAAGCAGTTAGCCTCGGCGCAAAAATAATAGTTGTTGATTTTCACGCGGAGGCAACAAGTGAAAAGCGCGCGATAGGATTTTATCTGGACGGCAGAGTTTCTGTTGTTTTCGGAACACACACGCATGTTCAAACATCGGATAATCAAATTCTGCCGCACAAAACCGGATATATTACCGATGTGGGAATGACAGGGCCTTTGAATTCCGTTTTGGGAGTTTCGCCTGAATGCGTAATAAAAAAATTGCGAACGGGTCTGCCGGTTAAATTTAAAAATGATGACGGAAAGTGCACTTTGGAAGGGTGCTTTTTTGAAATTGATAACAAAACAGGTGAAACCGTAAGAACGGAAATTTTCAGGAGGTAGGATTTTGAAGAAATATATTGCTCTTTTCGCGGCGGCGGTTATGGTTATTACTTTATTTTCCGCGTGTTCGGCGAAAACGGCTGATAATACGTCAACAACTGCTGTTGCTCAGTCAAACGGAGAACCAGTTATTCCGAATGACGATGCTTCTTTTAAGCTAAGCTATACTCAGTCTGACAGCCTTGATCCATTCAGCGCAGTTACTCTTAATAATCAGATTCTAAGCCAGCTTGTATTTGAAGGCCTTTTTAAGCTGGATGAAAACTATAAAGCATCGCCTAATATAGCGTCCTCCTATGAGTATACGGACAGTACCACGTTAAAAGTAAGCATATTGACCGGCAGAAAATTTTCAGACGGGAGCGAGCTGACGGCAAGTGATGTGGCGGCATCATTTAATGAGGCAAAAAAATCCGATTATTGGGGCTCAGCTCTTTACGCAGTCAAATCCTGCTCTGCCGATACTGATTATGACCTTACTTTTAAGCTTAACGCTCCGAATAATTATGCTCATAATCTTTTAACTTTTCCAATCAAAGGCAGCGGCAGCAATAGCGCTTATCCTGTAGGAAGCGGCAGATATTATTATGCGGATGAAAACGGGGCGACTGTGCTTAAAGCCAACGCAACAGATTCATTTAATCCTCATATAACTACAATACATCTTGAAAATATTGCTTCCGAGGATTCAATAGACAATGCCGTTAATATAGGAAATATAAGCTTTGCTTTCAGAGATTTGAGCAGTAACACCTCAAAAAAAATCAGCGCAAACAAAAAGCTTGTAAATATGAATAATTTAGTGTTTTTAGGCGTAAATAATAAAAGCGGAATTACTTCCGATCCAAATATAAGAAAAGCAATTTCACTGGCTGTAAGCAGAAGCACATTGTCTAAAAGCGCTTACGGCGGTTTCGCGCAGCCGGCAACAAGTGTGTTTAATCCTCAATTCGAGCTTTCACAAACAGAATTATTTGAAAAGGATTCGGATATGAACGCGGCAAAACAGGCTCTAATACAAAGCGGAGCTTCAAGATATTCCGTTTCTCTGCTTGTAAATTCGGAAAACAGCGAACGCCTTACCTGCGCTAAATTGATAAAGCAGGAGCTTGAAGAAGCCGGATTTTCCGTTTCCATTGTGCAGGCGGCAAGCAGTGATGAGTATTTTAAACTTATTTCGGATGAAAAATTTGATATTTATCTTGGTGAAATAAAGCTGGCGGCCGATATGGCGCTTTATAATTTTTTTGAAAAAGACGCAAGCGCGAATTACGGAATTGACACACAGCTAAGCAACACGGCAAAGCTTTATTCAGAATATATGAACGGAACAGCGGAATTGGGAAGCTTCCTGCTTGCATTTTCGGATGAAATGCCCTATATACCGCTGCTTTACAGAAAAGGAATGATTTGCTTTACCAAAACCTTAAACGGAGATATGCAGGGTACTTATAATGACTGCTTTGCCAATATTGAGGACTGGTATTTCGTTTCACAGTAAAATATTTGTTAATAAAATTTTGCCTGCGTGATATATTTAATGAAATATATTATAATCACATAATAAATAATTATAATGAAGAATGCGGAGGT
>JAJBVR010000172.1 GCA_020859725.1 Clostridiales bacterium
ATTAATAAAATTATAAAACTTTTGTAAGAAAATCGCGAAGGCGCGGATTTTGTGGATTTCCGAATAACTCGCCGGGGGTATTTTCCTCCTGAATTTTACCATCGTCAATAAATATAACCTTAGAAGCCGCCTCTCTTGCAAAGCCCATTTCATGAGTAACAACAACCATCGTCATTCCTTCTTTTGCCAAGTCTTTCATAACCTGCAAAACCTCGCCGACCATTTCTGGGTCAAGAGCCGAAGTGGGTTCGTCAAACAGCATCACTTTGGGATTCATCGCCAACGAGCGCACTATTGCCGCTCTTTGCTTTTGACCGCCTGAAAGCTGGCTGGGATATGCGTCCGCCTTATCCGAGAGACCTACTCTTTTAAGAAGATTAAGCGCATTTTCATTCGCTTCCTCTTTACTCATAAGTTTAAGATGAACGGGAGCAAGAGTAATATTATCAATAATAGTTTTATTATTAAATAAATTAAAATGCTGAAAAACCATTCCCATATGTTTTCTTACTTCATTAATATCCGTTTTTTTATCGGTAATTAATTTTCCATCAAACCATATTTCACCTGCAGTTGGGATTTCAAGCAAATTAAGGCATCTTAAAAATGTGCTTTTTCCTGAACCTGACGGACCTATTACAACTATTTTTTCACCCTGATGAATTTCATAATCAATTCCTTTAAGAACCTGATTCTCCCCGAAATCTTTTTTTAGGTTACAAACTTTTATCACTTTTCCTCAGGCTCCTTTCCATAATTTTAATCATCATTGAAATAACAACCACAAGAATTATATAAATAAGCGCCATAACAAGATACGGAACCATAAATTCATAGCTGTTTGAACCTATTCTGTTAAACGCAACATATAAATCCGTTGCCCCTACAAAACTTACCACAGAGGTTTCTTTAATAAGCGAAATAAATTCATTTCCGAGAGTTGGCAAAATATTTTTAACCGCCTGAGGTATAACTATTTTCATCATGGTTGTTGCATAGCTAAGCCCAACGGAGCGGCCGCCCTCCATTTGCCCCGGGTCTACGGACAATATTCCCGCGCGCATTATTTCAGATATGTATGCGCCTGAATTCATACCGAAAACAATAACCGCAACAGTAACCGAATTTATATGAAGATTAAGAAGAGGCATGAGTACATAATAAAAAACCAAAAGCTGAACAACTATTGGCGTGCCTCTGAAAAGGCTTACATAAAACACGCCTATTTTATCAAGCGCCTTAACAAAGGAATTATTTTTCGGAACTACTCTTACCGCTGAAATAAGAGTTCCTATAACAATGCCTATTATTAATCCCAAAACCGCAATAATCAGCGTGTTTTTAAGCCCGAGAAGCACTGTTTTATATCCATCGTGATTTATAAAATAATTATAAAAAACCTCTATTTTTTTATCGAAATTCTGCATAAAAAATACCTTAAAATTTTTCTTAAAAAACAGCCTCACCACTTAAATATGGTGAGGTGCCTGCGGAGTTTAATATACTGTTTTCTGATTTACGCCACCGCATTAATTGAATCTGTAATTGCCTGCGCGGGAGCAGCGTCAATAATAACATAATTAACATTGCCGTTCATAAGATCCGTAACCGCAAGAGAACCGTTATCATAACCTACAAAAGTTGCTTTAAGTCCCGGGAAGCCTAAGTCCTCGCTGCCCTGAACATAAGACTGACCCGTAGTGCCGTTCTGACCGCCTATTTTAACGGACGAATCAAAGGTATTAAGAATAGCCTCTACATCCTCTTTGGTTTTACAGTTATCAAAAGTTGTGTCATCGCCCTTAACAATTAACCTTTGCGACGCTGAATAGTAAGAATCCGTGAAATCAACCTGCTGCTGACGTTCTTCCGAAACTGTTAAGCCCGCCATACCTATATCACACTTTTGCTGCTGAACGGAAAGAAGAACAGCGTCAAACTTCATATCCTGAATAACAAGCTCTTTTCCGAGTTTATCGGCAAGAAGCTGAGCGATTTCCATATCAATTCCGTAAAAAGTATCGCCTTTCTTATATTCAAAAGGCTCAAATTCAGCATTTGTTGCAACAACAAGCTGGTCTTTTGAAGTATCCAAAGCCGCGGATTCCACACCGGTTGGTGTGCCGCCGGCAAAATATTTATTACATATTTCATCAAGCTGACCGTTTGATTTTATTTCGGCTATAAGTTCATTTGCGGCAGTCATCAAATCCGGCTGATTTTTATCAACGCCGAAAGCGTATTCCTCGTCCGACAAATTAATATCTATAACCTTAACCTTTTGGGTTACGGTTGCGTTTGTATTTTCAGCGTTATTTGAACAAGCAGCGAACAGCATTGTAATTAAAACAGCCGAAAGAACAACCGCCGTTATTTTTGATAATTTTTTCATAGTTAAAATCCTTTCGCTTACAATCTATAGGCATATTATAATACGGAATTATACAAAAAGCAAGCATATTATTGAATAAATATTCAACATATGATACTATAAGAAATATTAAGAGTATACCAAGGTGAATTTTATGAACAAAATAAAATTTTACGATTTTCTGCCAAAGGAAGCAAAAACCATAAGAGAAAAGGTTTTTATAAATGAGCAGGGATTTAAAAATGAATTTGACAGTTTTGACAATAAATCAATTCATTTGATTTTATATTATAACGGAATTGCCGCCGGCACCGCAAGAATGTTTACTAAAAACAGCGGTAAATCATTTCATATCGGCCGAGTTGCCGTTTTACCCGAATACAGAAATTTACATTTGGGCGCGGAAATTGTTAATGCCGCCTGCAATAAGGCAAAAGAAAAAGGCGCCGAATACTGCGAGCTTTCGGCACAATGCAGAATTAAAAAATTCTATTGCTTATTTGGATTTAAAGAAAGCGGCGAAATATACATGGATGAATCCTGCCCGCACATTCATATGGAAAAAGAATTAAAATAGATTTTAACCGCGGTTAAAATTTATTGCAATTTGAATTAAAAGCAAAACGCTGAAAATTAAAACTGTTTCAGTACGCAAAAAGGATAAATTATGGAAATCAAAAAAATAGCAACAATAAAAACCGATTTCCCCTCCAAATTCGGAATCCCGCGCCAAAGCAGGCGTATAAAAGAATTAACGGGTGAAATCATTTTTGAAAAGGAATATTCAAACAAAGATTATATTAAAGGGCTGCAGGAATACAGCCATATTTGGATAATATGGGGGTTTTCCAAAAGCAAAAAAAGCGGCGGCGCAACCGTAAGACCCCCTCGGCTGGGAGGGAACAAAAAAGTTGGAGTTTTTGCCACTCGGGCGCCGTTCAGACCTAACAATCTTGCGCTTTCGTGCGTTGAGCTTTTGGATATTTATGAAGCAAAAGGAATTACGGCATTAAAAATCGGCGGAGCTGACATGATGAACGGTTCGCCCGTATATGATATTAAGCCGTATATGCCTTACACGGACTGCGTGCCAGATGCGAAATACGGATTTGCGGAAAAAGAGCAATACCACAGCCTTCAAGTTGAATTTTCGGATTTTATTTTACCAGGAATTTCCGAAGAAGATAAAAAAATTATTACCGCAATTTTGAAAGAAGACCCACGCCCGGCATATCATAAAGATGAAAACAGAGTTTACGGATTTAAATACGGAAAATTTGAAATAAAATTTAAAGTAAGCGGAAATAATCTTACGGTTACGGAAATAATTACATAAAAACGGCGGAAACTGATTTCCGCCGTTAAAGCACACAAAGCTGCCGAAACGGCAGCTTTGTTTATGTATTACGATTAGTCCTGGGAAGGAGCTCCTACAGGGCAAACATTTGCGCAAGTACCGCATTCAATGCAAGTATCCGCATCAATCTCATACTTACCATCGCCTTCTGAAATCGCATTTACAGGGCATTCCGCCGCACAGGCGCCGCAAGAAATGCAATCATCTGAAATTTTATATGCCATATCAGTCACCTCCTAAATCAGATTGAAGAAGCCGCCGCTAAGCGTTTTTGCTTCTTACACTAATAATATAACACAAAATTTTTATTTTGCAAGCTTGAATTGTCAAGTCAAGTGCAACAGAGTATCGAAGAAGACTTCAAAGGGGG
>JAJBVR010000103.1 GCA_020859725.1 Clostridiales bacterium
GAGTCATTCTTTTTCGTCTTTTTGACTGTTGCACTTACATTGTATATTCACCAGGTCAAAAACAGCGCCTTTGCATTGCAAGGGCATTGCTGAAAAATCCTAAAATTCTTATTCTTGATGATTCAACCAGCGCTGTTGATACCAAAACAGACTCGTTTATTCAAAATTCATTCGCCAAGTTTATTCCTCAAACAACAAAAATTATTATTGCCCAAAGAATTTCCTCCGTTATGAATTCAGACAGAATTGTTGTTATGAACGACGGAAAAATAGAATCCGTAGGCTCTCATGATGAACTTCTGAAAAGCAGCGGGCTTTATAAAGAAATTTTTGAATCTCAGCAAAAGGAGGAAGAATAATGGCTTTAAAAGAAAAAAATCCGAAAATTTCGGATAATTCCGTAAACGAAAGAGCAAAATTTGATTTTAAAACTTTAAAACGGTTATTGTCTTATATGGGTTCATATAAATTAACGCTTGTTTTTGTATTTGTGTGCATAATAATAAGCGCGGGAGCAAGCGTTGCTTCATCCATGTTTATAGAAACCCTTATTGATAATTATATAACTCCGCTTCTTGCAGAAAGCAGCCCTGCTTTTTCAGGCTTGCTTAAGGTTTTGTGCTTTATGGCGGCAATATATTTAATCGGCACATTATGCACATGGCTTTATAACCGCGCTATGGTTAATATAGCTCAGGGAACGCTTAAATCAATAAGAGATGAAATGTTTGAAAAGATGCAGAGCCTTCCGGTTCAGTTTTTTGACACTCATTCACACGGAGATGTAATGAGCCTTTACACAAATGATACTGATACTTTGCGCCAAATGATTGCGCAGTCAATGGCGCAGCTTATATCCTGTTTGTGCACGGTTATAGCGGTATTTTGCTGTATGCTTTATGAAAGCGTCTATTTAACTCTTATAGTTATTGCGTTTATGTTTGTTATTTTTGCTGTTATTAGAGCCGTTACAAATAAAAGCGGCAGCTATTTTATATTGCAGCAGAGCACACTCGGCGAATTGGACGGATATGTTGAAGAAATGGTAAACGGGCAGAAAGTAGTTAAGGTTTTCTGCCACGAAAACGCGGCTAAAAGCGGATTCGCGAAAAGAAATGACGCTTGGAAAAACGCGTCTTCAAAAGCAAACGGATATGCAAACTCGGTTATGCCCATAATGAATGCGCTTGGATATATTCAATATGTTGTTATAGCCGTTGTAGGAGCTTTCCTTGCAATATCCGGTTCAAAAAATCTTGCGTTGTTTGGCACAGATACGGTAACAGTGGGCTTAATCGCTTCTTTTCTTGTATTATCAAGAAGCTTTACAAATCCAATTGCTCAAATATCAAACCAGTTTAATTCAATCGTTACGGCTCTTGCGGGCGCCGGGCGTATTTTTAAGCTTATAGATGAAAAGCCGGAACAGGATGAAGGCTATGTTATGCTTGTTAACGCGGTTGAAAATAACGGCAGCCTTACCGAAACGGATAAAAACACCGAGGTTTGAGCCTGGAAGCATACGCATTCAGACGGAAGCGTAACCTACAGCCGCTTAAACGGCGATATAGTTTTGGAAAATGTGGATTTCGGATATGTAAAGGGAAAACAGGTTCTTCATAACATAAGCATTCACGCCAATCCGGGTCAGAAAATCGCGTTCGTGGGCGCAACGGGCGCCGGAAAAACCACAATTACAAATCTTATAAACCGTTTTTATGATATAAACGGCGGAAAAATCAGGTATGACTGTATAAATATAAATAAAATAAAAAAAGCGGATTTGCGTAAATCTCTCGGTATTGTTCTACAGGATGTTAATCTTTTTACAGGTACGGTTATGGAAAATCTTCGCTACGGAAACAGAAATGCTTCCGATGAAGAATGTATTGCCGCTGCTAAACTTGCAAATGCTCATAATTTTATTATGATGCTTCCCCAAGGCTATCAAACCGTACTCAAGGGAAACGGAAGCAGACTTTCACAAGGTCAAAGGCAGCTTATATCAATAGCAAGGGCGGCTGTTGCGGATCCGCCGGTTATGATTTTGGATGAGGCCACCTCTTCAATAGATACAAGAACCGAAAAGCTTGTTCAGTCCGGTATGGATAAGCTTATGGAGGGGCGCACAACTTTTGTAATTGCCCACAGGCTTTCAACAATTATGAATTCAGATTTAATAATAGTGCTTGATCACGGCAGAATAATTGAACAGGGAAATCATTCTTCGCTTATGAAAAAGCACGGTGTATATTACAGACTTTATACAGGTGATTTTGAAACTGAAGAATAAAGCACAAATTTTAAAGCGCGGAGAGTTTAATAACTCTCCGCGCTTTGCGTAACATATTATTCAATAAAACCGTATTGGTATTATTAATAGGCCGTAAATATTATTTGTTTTATCCGTTAAGAATGGCAAAATTCTTTTTATTATCTCTGTAAAGGTTTTGAAAAACGGTAAAGTTTCTGTCATAAACGGCTTTATTTTTCTTGTTTGGATGATATATATGTTTGGCAGGTATAAATGATTTAACATGCTCTAAATCCGGAATTAACCCAAGCCCAACCGCTATGCAGGCGGCAGCTCCCACCGCTCCTACATTTTGGGGGCTGTCAACCACTTCAATGTCTCTTTGCAGAATATCAGAAAGAATCTGGCAGGTAACGGCGCCTAACGCTCCGCCGCCGCAAAAGCGAATTACATTTGAAATGCTTACTTCCTTTTTTTTGTCCTGGCGTTCAAGCATCCACCTCATATGAAAGCATATTCCTTCAACAACCGCTCTTATCATTTCTGTTTTTCCCGTTTCTATTTTTATGTTGAAAAACATTCCCGCGGCGTTTGGATCTTCAAAGGGGCATCTGTTTCCGTGCAGCCATGGAGTAAAAATAGTTCCGTTTGATCCCGCCGGAATCTGATCAATAACGTTTTCCATATAATCATAAAGATTTATACTGAATTCTTCAAGAGAATCGGAAACATTTTTGTGCTTAAGATAAACTCCTATATCGTCAAGCGCCAAATGATCCCTTACCCATTCAACGCATTTGTTGGATGTTTCAAGCTCTCCGAAATAATTATACTTGTTTGGGTCCGCTCCCACTATGGCTGCCATCATCGCGCCAGCGTCCACAACCTGGCGGTCAACTACCGTGCCTACCCATCCGGATGTGCCGCTGTAAATATGAGTGTCGCCAAGCGCAACCGCACCTGCTCCAACCCCTATCAGGGAAGCGTCTCCGCCGCCGCCGAAAACTGCCGTGCCGGGAGCAAGGCCTAATTCAATAGCTGCCGTTTCGGTTATTTCTCCTACTTTCTCGGTGCATTTTTTAATTTCAGGCAGGTGCTTCATATCTATTCCCACCATATCGCATATCGGCTTGCACCAGCCCTCATGCCCTTTTCTTGTATCATAAAGAAGTGTTGCAAAAGCGCTGTCCTCGGTCATAACAAATTCTCCGCTTGCGCGGCAAATAAGGTATTCTTTAACGTCAAGCCATTTGTAAACGCGCTTGAAATTTTCAGGCTCGTGCGCTTCAACCCATTTATATTTCCAAATAGGGTCTTTAACAGATGAACTTACCGCGCCTGTATATTTCAAATATTTCAAAAGCTTTGTAACTTCGGCCCCGGCAATTTTAAATCCGTGTGCAATTCCCTGCTTAAGCTCTTCTCTTGCTCTTTGGTCCATATAACTCATTGGGTTGCGAACACAGCTTCCGTTTTCATCAACAAGCACAAGCCCCTGCATCTGAGAACAAAAGGAAATTCCATCAATCTGATCTTTTTTTATGTAAGGAACTTTTTCAAAAACCGTTTTTGTGGTTACGCACATAGCGGTCCACCATTCATCCGCATTTTGTTCGGCTCCGCCTTTAACGCCGATTTCGTCATCAACATACAATTTGTAACCGAGAGATGCCGAACCCAGAATTTTGATTTCGTTGCCAATCTCAATAAGGCAGGTTTTAATTCCCGTTGTGCCTATATCGTAAGTAATAACATATTTTGCCATCGTAATCCTCCTAAATTTAAACTTTTTTCCTCCTATGTCTACAGATTCTTCACATCAGT
>JAJBVR010000159.1 GCA_020859725.1 Clostridiales bacterium
GTATTTCCGCTATAGGCTCAATTTCGGCGGATGCGGCGCTTAAGCAAATGATTTTTACCGTTGCAGGAATAATAGTGTTTATTTTTATGGTGTTTATTTTGGGAAATGTTGATCTTTGCATGAAGCTTAGGCTGCCTGTTGCCGTTGCCGCAATACTTTTGCTGCTGGTTAATCTTGTTATAGCGGAATCAACAAACGGCGCAAGAAACTGGATAAATATAGGAGGGGATAACGGGATTACGTTTCAGCCCTCTGAATTTGTTAAAATTGCGTTTATATTTGTAGGAGCGGCAACACTTGAAAAAATTCAGACAAGCAAAAATATTTTTGCTTTTATAGCGTTTTCCGTTGCCTGTGTAGGAACCCTCATTCTTATTAAAGATTTCGGAACGGCGCTTGTGTTTTTTGCTACTTTTCTTATAATTGCCTTTATGACCTCGGGCGATATAAAAACTATTATTTTAGCGATAACATCCGCCGTCTTGGGCGCTGGAATTGTTATTAAATATAAGTCTTATGTAACAAAGAGATTTTCGGTTTACAGGCATATTTGGGAAAAGAAATATTATAATGACAGCGGCTTTCAGCAAACAAGAACTCTTGTAGGGATGGCAAGCGGCGGGCTTTTCGGGCTCGGAATCGGAAACGGAAATGTAAGATATATTGCAGCATCCAAAAATGATTTGATTTTCGGCGTTATATGTGAGGAATGGGGATATATATTCGGCATAATTCTTGTGCTGACTTTTGTTGCGATAGCTGTTTCCGCATTGGTTAACTCAATAGCGTCCCGCTCAACATTTTATTCTATAGCGGCGGTAGCGGGCGCGGGAATGTTTCTGTTTCAAACATCATTAAACATCTTCGGAATAACGGATGTTTTGCCGCTTACGGGCGTTACGTTGCCGTTCGTAAGCCAGGGTGGTTCGTCAATGATTTGCTGCTGGGCTGTTTTGGCGTATATAAAGGCCTCGGATGTGCGCACCTATAATTATTTAGGAGGGGCAAAAAAATGAAGATGACAACAAAAAGAGGCGTCTTTCTTTGGATATTGTGCCTGCTTTTTATATGCGGAATAGGATTTTTAACTTTCAGCCTTGTTACGGAGGGCTCTGTTTGGGTTATGAAACCGTATAACCGCCATATTTACAGTGACGGCCAGCTTGTGGCGGCGGGCGCTGTTAAGGATAAAAACGGAGTTGTTCTTTCCGAAACAAAAAACGGCGAAAGGGTTTACAGCGAGGACAGAGATGTAAGGCTTTCCACCCTGCATGTTGTGGGAGATCCACGGAACTTTATTTCAACAGGAGTTCAAACTGAATTTAAATCACAGCTTGTAGGATATAATGTTGTTAATGGAGTTTACGGCTCCGAACGCGGAAATGATATCACTTTAACTATAGACAGTAAAATAAATGAAGTGGCTTATGATGCTTTGGGTGATAAAAAAGGCACGATCGCCGTTGTGAATTATAAAACCGGAGATATAATCTGTATGGTGTCAACCCCAAGCTATGATGTAAATAATGTTCCGTCAGACCTTGAAACCTCCGATAAGTATGAGGGCGTTTATATAAACAGATTTTTAACCGGCTTGTATACTCCTGGCTCAACCTTTAAGGTTGTAACCGCAATATGCGCTTTGGAAAATTGGGGCAGCAGTGTTTATGACAGAACCTGGAAGTGCAACGGATATTATGATGTGGACGGAATTGAAGAAGATAAAATCATTTGTAACGCCCGCCACGGAACAATAAACTTTGAAAAGGCGCTTTCAAAAAGCTGCAACGCCACTTTCGGTCAAATTGCAATAGAATTGGGCGCGGATAAATTAAAGGCAACCGCAGAAAGGCTTGGGCTTACTTCCGCCGTTACGGTAAGCAGTCAGATTGAATCCTCAACGGGAAGATTTCCGCTTGAGTCAAACAGCGCGGATGCTCTTGTGGGATGGACCGGAATAGGCCAGGGGAATACTCTTTTAAGCCCTGCCGCCATGCTCAGGCTTATGTGCGCTATAGCGAATGGAGGAAAAGCTGTTTCGTTTAATTTAGTGGATAATCTTGCAACAAAAGCAGGCAAAACACTCGGCATTGATTTAAGCGGAAACGAAACTCAGCTTTTAAGCAGCGATGTTGCGTCTCAAATGAAAACTCTTATGCGAAATAATGTTAAAAATCAATACGGCGATAATAAATATAAAGGTCTTAATCTCTGCGCTAAATCTGGCACGGCGCAGATTGATGATGTTGATGCTCATAATACGGCTTGGTTTGTTGGATTTATGGATGATGAAGAAAATCCCTATGCTTTTGTTGTTGTTGCCGAAAAAGGAAATTCAGGCTCGCAGACTGCCGGACCCATGGCAAATAAAGTGCTGCAGGCTGTTGTTAATTCTGATTGACGGAGATAAAATTTGGCTCAAATAAATAATAATTTTGAAAAAGAAGAATATAAAGAAGGGTGTGAAAGGGCGCTTCTTATATCTGTTGATACCGGCGATTTTGATTGTGATTCCTCAGCAGATGAGCTTGTCGGCTTAGCGCAAAGCGCCGGCGCGCGTGTTTTGGGAGTTATGATTCAAAAAAGAGAATCGCCGTCTGCTTCATCATATGTAGGCTCGGGCAGGCTGCTTGAAATAAAGCAGTTTTGCCTTGCCGATGAAATTGATATTATTATTGCAGACGGCGAATTGACACCTGTTCAGGTTAGAAACATAGAGGATTTTTCCGAAACAAGGGTGGTTGACAGAACCACTCTGATTCTTGATATTTTCGCGAAAAGAGCAAGATCGGCAGAGGGAAAAATTCAGGTTGAGCTTGCCCAGCTAAGATATTCGCTGCCCCGGCTTTCGGGCAGGGGCGCAAGCCTTTCGCGCCTCGGAGGCGGAATCGGAACAAGGGGACCGGGTGAAACCAAATTGGAAACCGATAAAAGGCATATTAAAAGAAGAATACAATTTCTGAATGAACGCCTTGAAAAAATCGAAAAGCGGCGCGCCGCTATGCATAAGCGCAGGCATAAAAACGGCGCTCAGGCGGCAGTGATAGTAGGATATACCAATGTGGGAAAATCAACTCTTTTGAACAGACTTACTTCCGCCGGAGTCCTTGCCGAGGATAAGTTATTCGCCACCCTTGACCCAACCGCAAGAAAGCTTGTTTTGCCGTCCGGAAAAGAAATTATGCTGATTGATACCGTTGGCTTGATAAGAAGGCTTCCTCATAATCTGATTGATGCTTTTCGTTCAACATTGGAGGAGGCGCTTTGGGCGGATGTTATTTTAAATGTCTGCGATGCTTCAAGTGAAGAATGTGCAGAACATATCAAGGTTACCGATGATTTGCTTTTGTCTTTGGGCTGTGGGGGAAAGCCGGTAATAAACGTTATGAATAAGTGCGACCTTGCTCCGCAGGCGCTTAATTATGAGTTAATTGGAAATAATGTAAGAATAAGCGCCGCTACGGGCTTTGGCATCAATACCTTGCTTGAAGCGATTGAGCGGGCGTTGCCCGAAAGCAGAAGCAGAATAAAAGTTTTAATACCGTTTTCAAACGGAGCGGCTGCCGCTGAAATTCATAATTACGGAATTGTTCATTCGCAAACCTATGATGAAAACGGAATTATAATAGACGCTACCGTTGAAAATTCTTATATTGATAAAATTAAAGAGTATATTTTATAATCTTGCCTCATAAATTTTTATTAGGTGATTTTATGAAAATGCTTACTTTAAGGCTAAAGCCTAAAACACTTTTCGGAATTATTTTAATAGTAACAGGCATAATTGTTGTGGCGATAACCTTTTTTCAAATCATGTTAAAAGCAGCAGCCCCGCCGCAAGTAATGTTACTCTTAAAACGGACGCTCAGCGCGAAGAATACTTAAAATCTTTGGGCTGGGAGTTTAAAACCGATTATACCGAAAAGTCAATAACCATTCCTCAGGAATTTAATGATGCTTATAATGATTATAATGAAATTCAAAAAAATCAGGGCTTTGATTTGGAAAAGTACAAGGGAAAAAG
>JAJBVR010000112.1 GCA_020859725.1 Clostridiales bacterium
GATTAATAAGCGTAAAAAGAATATTCCAGTCAAACTTAAGCATTAACTGATTTTCCTTTCACTAAGTATTTTCAGTGCAGAAATCTTACTTTATCTATACCGATAATCAAAGCAAATTATCCAACCATAAATATAATAAGAATACTTGCTACAAGGCCGTAAACGGCTGTTGCCTCTGCAAGAGCGCAACCTAAAATCAAAGTTGTTCTTATGCTGCCCGCAAGCTCCGGCTGACGTGCGATTGCTTCTACTGCCTTACCTGTTGCAATACCAATACCAATACCTGCTCCTATACCTGCCAATACGGCTATTCCGGCTCCAAGTGCTACACCCATAATTTTTTCTCCTTTTAACAAATAATTTAAATTTTAGTTTTATTCCTCAATAGCCTCCTGAATATACATAGACGTGAGGAACACAAATATATACGCCTGCAAAAAGCCGTCAAACAAATCAAAATAAAAACTGAATGCAAGCGATATTCCTATTTTAAAGAAAATAATGCTTTTTATAAGCTCCATTATAATAAACGCGCCGATAACATTGCCGAAAAGACGCATACACAACGAAAGCGGCTTAATAAGAATTTCAAGCACATTAATCGGCGTTACAATAGCCACCGGCTGAGTAAATGATTTAAGATGACCCTTTACCCCGCGCTCCTTAAATCCGGCAAATTCAACAAGAACTATGCTTGTAAGAGCCATGGCGGCAGTTACCTGCATACTCTTTGTGGGAGGTTTAAATCCCAAAAGACCAATCATATTGGAAGCGCCGATAAAAATACCTATGCTCATAAGCCAAGGCATATATTTCACGCCTTTTTCGCCCAGATTTCCTTTAAAGAAGTTTACCATTTTATCCATGCAAACCTCAAGAATCTGCTGACGCTTGCTCAATTCACCCTCAACCTTAAGATTTCTTGTTAAAATAATTGCAAGAATGGTTAATGCCGCCATTATTATCCAAGAAACCACAGTTGTTTCATCAACGGAAATATTTGTATGTGGTATTGTAAACACAGTTTGTATTTCCAGCTCATCAAGCAACTCTTCTTTAAGACCCATTGTAATGGGCATTAAATCCATACACTTGCCTCCTCTTATTCATTAAATCCATACACTTGCCTCCTCTTATTAAATTAACAATTATTATATTACTGTTTTTTGAGAAATACAACTAAAAAATTTAAATCAAGTTATTTATATAAAAATAACCTGAATTTTTTTAAATTTTTATAGAAAAATAATATTTACTTGTTTAATCTGTTGGTTTATAATATTTTCAATATAATATTATGTATAAATTACATACAAAGCCAACGCGTAAAAAGCGAAATTAAGGAGAGCATTATGGCAAAGCAGCAAAAAAAAATGGTGGATGATATTACCTCTATGGATGAGGATTTTGCAAAATGGTATACCGACGTTTGCAAAAAAGCCGAGCTTATTGAATATACAAGTGTAAAAGGCTGTATGGTTATCCGACCCTACGGATATGCCATTTGGGAAAATATACAGAAAATTTTGGATTCAATGTTTAAGGCGGAGGGGCACGAAAACGTTTGCATGCCGATGTTTATTCCGGAAAGCCTTCTTCAAAAGGAAAAAGACCATGTTGAGGGCTTCGCTCCCGAATGTGCGTGGGTAACTATGGGCGGCAGCGAGAAACTGGAGGAAAGGCTGTGTGTGCGCCCAACCTCCGAAACACTTTTCTGCGAGCATTTTAAAAGCATTGTTCGTTCATATAGAGATTTGCCCAAACTTTATAATCAATGGGTGTCTGTAGTAAGATGGGAAAAAACAACAAGACCGTTTCTCCGTTCCCGTGAGTTTCTTTGGCAGGAGGGGCACACTCTGCACGAAACAGCTGAAGAAGCTATTGAGGAAACAGAAAAAATGCTTGATATTTACACAAAATTCTGCCGCGAATACCTTGCGATACCGGTTATTCAGGGAATGAAAACAGAAAGTGATAAATTTGCGGGCGCCGAGCGCACATATTGCATTGAGGCGCTTATGCACGACGGAAAAGCCCTGCAGGCAGGCACATCTCATTATTTCGGAGACGGATTTGCGAAAGCCTTTGAAATTCAGTTTGCCGACAGGGAAAATAAACTTCGTTATCCTCACCAAACTTCCTGGGGAATGACAACCAGACTTATCGGAGCCATAATTATGACTCACGGAGACAATAACGGGCTTGTGCTTCCGCCTGCGGTTGCACCTGTTCAGGTAATCGTTGTGCCGATTGCGCAGCACAAGGAAGGCGTGCTTGACAAAGCAGCAGCGCTGTGCGACAGGCTGAAAAAAATATGCCGTGTAAAAATTGATGATTCGGAAAATTCACCGGGATGGAAATTCGCGGAATACGAAATGAAGGGCGTGCCAGTAAGAATTGAAATAGGCCCCAAAGATATTGAAAACAACCAATGCGTTGTTGTAACAAGGCACAACATAGAAAAAACTTTTGTGCCGTTAGATAAAATTGAAGAAATCATTCCTCAGAAGCTTAACGAGGTGAGAGACGGTTTATATGATTCCGCTCTTGAAAACAGAGAACGCCGCACCTACACCTGCAAAACAACAGATGAAATTTTACAGGCGCTTAATAAAAACGGCGATGGATTTGTTAAGGCAATGTGGTGCGGAAACGAAGAATGCGAAAACAAAGTTAAGGAATTAACAGGCGTGGGTTCCAGGTGCATTCCGCTTAAGCAGGAAAAAACGGCAGATGTGTGCATTTGCTGCGGAAAGCCTGCTGTGCATATGCTGTACTGGGGCAAAGCCTATTAATAATATCAATGAAAGAAGGATTTTAATTATGTCAGTATTAGTAACAGGCGGTGCGGGATATATCGGCAGCCACACTTGCGTTGAACTTATAAACGCGGGTGTTGACGTGGTTATTGTTGATAACTTCTGCAACTGTAAAAAATCCAGCATCAACAGAATAAGAGCTCTTGTAAACAAAGATTTCACTTATTATGAATGTGATATAAGAGATAAAAAGGGGCTTGACTCCATATTTAAAAAAGAAAAAATAGACTCTGTTATTCATTTTGCAGGTCTTAAAGCAGTTGACGAAAGCGTTTATAAACCGCTTGAATATTTTGATAATAACGTTAACGGAACTCTTGTTCTTCTTGATGTTATGAGAAATAACGGATGCAAAAAAATAGTGTTCTCTTCATCAGCAACCGTTTACGGAATGAACAATATATCGCCTTTAACAGAAGATATGCAGGTGGGAGGAGTTACCAATCCATACGGAAGAACTAAATTTATGATAGAATGCATTTTGCAGGATTTATATGTTTCCGATAATTCGTGGTCCATATGCCTGCTTCGTTATTTCAATCCAATCGGAGCACACAAAAGCGGCACAATGGGTGAAGATCCAAACGGAATTCCAAACAATCTTATGCCTTATATCACGCAGGTTGCAATAGGTAAAAGAGAATATCTGAATGTTTGGGGCGATGATTATGACACTCCGGACGGCACAGGAGTGCGCGATTATATTCACGTTGTTGATCTTGCGCTCGGTCACGTAAAAGCTGTCCAAAAGATTGAGGCGGGAAGCGGTCTTTACATCTATAATCTAGGAACAGGAAAAGGATATTCGGTGCTTGATGTTGTTAAAGCATTTGAAAAAGCTTCCGGAGTTAAAATTCCTTACAAAATAGGCCCCAGACGCGCAGGAGATATAGCAACATGTTATTCAGACCCGGGGAAGGCATATAGAGAGCTTGGCTGGAAAGCAGAAAGAGATATTGAGGAAATGTGCGAGGACAGCTGGCGCTGGCAAAGCCAAAATCCAAACGGTTATCCCGATTAATAATTAATGTTGCAATTAATCTTCCGGAGATTTATATGCAGGCGTTATTGTACAGAAAATCCCCGCTTTCTTAATTGAAAGCAGGGATATATTTTTGCAAATTGATATTAAATTTTCAGCGGTTTTCGTTGAACAATACAATCTGTAATATTGCGGTAAAATATTGTTTATG
>JAJBVR010000119.1 GCA_020859725.1 Clostridiales bacterium
GATAAAACAGAAAATCCGTTTTTAACATAAAAATCATATGCTTTTTTATTTTTCTCATAAACCTTTAAAAGTAATTGTGCGTGCATATTTTGGGCGCAATTAAGCAGCTTTTTCCCTATTCCCCTGCTTCTGAAAGCCTCGTCCACAAAAATACCCTGAATGAAATCACCGTTTATACCAATGAATCCGCGCACAACTTCGTCCGTTTCATAAACATATGCCTCAGAATTAAGGATTTCTTTTTTAAAAATGGCAAATTATTTTTCCAATACGCCTTGGGAATAAAGCTGTGAGCCTGTGTGTTTGACGAAAGCCATATTTCAGACACAGCTTTTAAATCCTCTTTTTCAAATTTTCTTATCATTATTTTCAAACCTACTTGTGATATTTTGAATTATTGGAAATAGAAAAAGCGCGATAAATCTGTTCCAAAAGCACAAGCCTTGCCAACTGGTGCGGCAGAGTTATTTTCCCTAAAGAAAGCCTTGATTTTCCAAGCTGTTTTACATTGGCGGATAAACCGAACGAGTCGCCTATTATAAACGTTACCGAAGAACAGGAAATGCTAATTTTTTCCAATTTTTTTGAAAAATCCAAAGATGAAAATTCATCGCCCTCTATACACATAGGAATAACAAAACTTCCTTTTGGAATTTTTTCTTCAATTCTTCTTCCCTCTTTTTCAATAACGGAATTAATTTCCCCTTTAGACGGATTATTTGAAATCTTTTCCTCCGCAATCTCGGTAATTCTTATTTTTGAATACGCAGAAATGCGCTTTAAATATTCCGCACACCCGTCTTTCAGGTAATTTTCTTTCAGCTTGCCGACACAGATAATATTAACATTTATCACAAAATTATAAAGCCTCTGTCATTTACCGGTTTTGAAACATAAAGCCGGTAATCCGAGTTTTCTTTCGCGCCGATTTCATTAAACGCGTTCACAGCATACTGCCTTGCAATTTCCGGAATATTATTTTCCCTGCTGAGATGAGATAGTACAAATCTTGTTGTTCCGCTTTGCAAAAGCTCTTTCGCAAATTGCGATGCATCCTCATTTGAAAGATGCCCCTGATTTGATAAAATTCTTCTTTTTAAAGGATAAGGATATCCTCCGTTTTGAAGCATAGAAACCTCGTGATTCGATTCAAGAAATACTAAATCAGAACCTGAAACAGCATTTTTCGCCTCATCGGTAACATATCCCGTATCAGTACACACAGAAACAATTCTTCCGCCGGCAATGCTTATTTTGTAACCCACGCATTCCGCAGCGTCATGAGAATTATGAAAGCTTTCCGCAAACATATCTCCCAAATCCAAAACCGAATTAAGCTCATAAGAGGAAACCGTATTATTAACAATCCCCGTAAAGCGCATTTCCTCCATTGTAGCGGGAGAAGCAAACACAGGTGTTTTATATCTGGCGGCAAAAACACGCAATCCCGCAATATGGTCCCTGTGCTCATGTGTAACAAGCACTGCTTTAATGCTTTCAGGCTGAATGCCCAAACCGCGCAGCGCCGCCTCACACCTTTTTGCCGAAACTCCAATATCAACAAGAATACCGCCGTTATTTGTGCCTATGTAAATTGAATTTCCGCTGCTTCCGGAAAACAGCTGACAAACCTTTGCCATAATTTTTTACCTTTTTCATCTGAATAATATAAATTTTCCGAAGATTTTTCTTTGCGGCTTCAATACGCCGTATTCTGCTTTTTCATAAAAAGCAGAATACTTATCGGAAAATATATAAAACTGAATCATTGCCTGTTTTTCTGCAATGTAAATATTAATACAAAACAGCCGCTCAAATCATAATATTACTTTAATCAATCAGTATATTTTACCGTTTGGCAAAATACATAAAACTAAAAATTTATCGCCCGCTTAAAGAATCTTCAACAATATCAACGACTTTGCTGACAAAATTGATTTTTCTTTTGTCAAACACTTTTCCGTTTTCCGAAAAAGATACATAAGCAATACTTATCTGATTATTTTCCGACGGATTCGGATTTCCCGAAAGAGTTGCCCAATCAATATTGACATTAGATTTTGCTATTTGACAGCCGCATTCAACTTCGTATTGAATCGGTTCAAAAAATGCCGAATTGGATTTTGCGTATACTGAAATTATGCAATCTTTATCCTGATATATTTCCACAGTGAAATTTACTATATCTTTTTCATCATTTACATAATCCGCATTAGGAGATATTGTTTGTTCATATATAAAATTCATATTATTATTTTTTACCATATTATCTTTTGAAGAACAACCCGAAAAAATAAAAAACATTGAAATTGAAAATATAAATAATACAAAAGGTATTTTTCTTTTCATGAATCCCCATAACCTTTCAAGCTGCAATATTTCATTAAAAATAATCAACACCCTGCTATAATCTTACAAATCTTAACAGTGATTACAGGCATCTTAAAATTTTGCCGAGGCAAATTTTAAGGGAAATATAATTGGTTAAAATATTTTCTTTAGACTGGATTTTGGAATTTTTTAACCGCCTTATTTTAAAAACAGGGCGAACACTCGCCCTGCCTGTTTCAATATTTCATCAGCCCGCGCTGACAATATGATCCTGTACATCTGCCGGAACCCGCTTAATATCCGCGCCCAAAGCCGTTAATTTTTCAACGATATTTTCATATCCTCTGTCAATATACTGAATTTTTTCAACTGTGGTTTCGCCCTTTGCAATCATTCCCGCAATAATCATTGCAGCTCCCGCTCTTAAATCGGTTGCCTTAACCTTAACGCCGGTTAAGCAATCCACACCTTCTATAACGGCTATTTTCCCGTCAACCTGAATATTTGAGCCCATTCTTAAAAGCTGACCGACATATTGAAAACGATTATCCCAAACAGATTCGGAAAGAATTGACGTGCCTTTCGCAATTGAAAGAAGAACCGCCATTTGCGGCTGCATATCCGTTGGAAAGCCCGGATGAGGCATAGTTTTAACATTACATTTAGTAAGAGGTTTAAATCTTGTAACGCGCACCGCGTCATCATATTCTATTATTTCCGCGCCTGCTTCTTCCAATTTTGCGCTTATGGATTCAAGATGTTTGGGAATAACATTTTTCACAAGCACATCACCACCGCACGCCGCCGCTGCCACCATATACGTGCCGGCCTCAATCTGATCTGGAATAATCGAATAAGTGCAGCCATGCATTTTTTCAACCCCGCGGATTTTGATAACATCCGTTCCGGCGCCTCTTACATCCGCGCCCATTGAATTAAGGAAGTTTGCCAAATCAACAATATGAGGCTCCTTAGCGGCATTTTCAATAACAGTAAGCCCTCTTGCCAATACGGCGGCAAGCATAACATTGATTGTTGCCCCCACGGAAACAACATCCATATAAATTGAATTTCCCACTAATTTTTCGGTGTCTGCACAAACCATTCCATTTGCTATTCTGACATCGGCTCCAAGCATTTCAAAGCCCTTGATATGCTGATCAATAGGCCTGTCGCCGAAATCACATCCGCCCGGAAGCGCAACCTCCGCCTTTTTAAACCTGCCGAGCATCGCGCCGATAAGGTAATAGCTTGCTCTGAAATGAGAGGCAAGCTCATAAGGAACGTTCTGATATTTTAAGGTTTTGGAATTTATTTCAATTGTGTCTCCGTTTATCATTTTAATTTGTGCGCCCATTTGATCCAAAATTTTAATGATAAGAGAAACATCGGAAATATTTGGTATATTTTCTATTCTTACAATATCATCAGCAAGTACTGCCGCAGGAATTATTGCAACCGCCGCATTTTTTGCTCCGCTTATATTAACCTCTCCGAATAGCTCATGACCGCCGTTAATAACAAAATTATCCAAGATTCTTCCCTCTTTTAATTCAAATAAATATAAGAAACGGGCAAAAAGCCCCTATGTAAATCAAATTATTTTAACAGTGGATATTATAGCAGAATACTTTATAAAAATAAAGACCTTTTAATAATTCGAAACCCTTTTGTAATATAT
>JAJBVR010000082.1 GCA_020859725.1 Clostridiales bacterium
GTATTATAAATCAAATTCAAATTCATCAAGCAGCTTTTCTGTTTGACTTTCACCGAAAACGGCTATGCCGTTTTCCAAAAGTTTTTCTGCCGTTATTCCGTTGCCCGAAGTTAATTTCCCGCTGAAAGAGCCGTCATAAATAAACCCTTTTCCGCAAGATGGGCTTCTTTCCTTTAAAACTGCAAATCCGGCGGCGCATTCATTGGCAATATAAAGAGTTTTTTCAGCGCCGTCCAAATACAAATCCGTAAAATCCATTCCGCTTTTTGAAATCACTTTTCCGTTTACAATTTCATTGGGCTCCCTCGGAATTTTTAAACCGCCAAGGCATTCCGGTCACACGGGAACAATATCAAAATATTTATCAAGCCGAATAACAGATTCGTTTTTATTGTTTCCTCCGTTATACTTGCAGTTTTCTCCAAGCAGGCAGGCGGAAACAAGAAGTTTTGGCTTTTTCCCTAAAACATACTTTTCAACAGCCGCCGCAACTCCGTCATCTGCGTTTGACAAAGTTATAAAAGACGCCGCCCTTTTGCATTTTTCATCGGCATTTCCCATAGCAGCGCCGTAACCTGCAAATTCAAGCATTTTTATATCGTTATCGGCATCGCCGAACGCCATAACCTCGTCCTTTGATATACCAAGCTGCCCGCACACGGTTTCAAGCGCCTTTGCTTTATCAACGCCCTTTAATGTTATTTCTATATCTCCGGAAACCGGTGAAGTGCAGTCTATATACGGATATGTAAACAAAAATTTTTTTATTTCATCATAATAAACGCCGTCAAAATAATAAACATTTATTTTTTCAACATTATTATTTTTTGCAAAATCGCTTATACTTTTATGATTATTTATAGACTTCATGTACTGCTCAAGAAATTCCACGGGCAAATCTTTATTTTTAAAATATACCGCCTTATCAGCCTGCGCGTGCTGCTTCCCGCCCGAATAGACCTCATAATAAACAGGATATTTTTCCAAATAATCAACCACATCGCGCGTTACGGAATCCGCCATATATTCCGTATAAATATTTTTTGCTCTTTTTAAATCTCTTACAGCGGCTCCGTTTGAATATATCACATAATCCGCAAAAGGAATTTGATTTAGCACATTATAAATTACGGAAAGAGTGCGCCCCGTTGCCACGGCAATTTTAACGCCTTTTTTATGCGCGTCATATAAAGCGCTTTTAGTTCTTTCTGTTACGGTTATTATGATCGGGTGCGAGCAAAGTGCCGTCTAAATCACAAGCAATAAATTTAACTGCCAAAATATTCCCTCATTTCAGAAAAGGAAAATCAACATAAAGAAGACTTCCCTTTTATCATTATATTTGATGCCTGTTCTTAACTTTAATGCGTTCCATAGCTCTTGAAAGATTTGCCTTTGTTGTATAATAATCAATCTGGCTCATCTTTTGGCGCAATTCCTCCTCGGCACGCTCTTTCGCCTCCTGAGCGCGTCTGGCATCTATTTCTTCGGGCAACTCAACCGAAACACACAGCATTGTTGCTTCGTTATCAAAAAATTCCAAGAAACCGTCGCTTATAAAGGCCTCTATTTTTTCTCCGCTGTCTGTTACAAGCTTCATTTCACCCGTGTCAATCGTAACAACGGAATTTTCATGATGAGCAAGAAAAGCCATTCCGCCTCCGTCAATATAAGGAATAGTAAGGCTTTGTGCCAAGCCGTCATAAAACACCTTGTTGGACGCTATTATTTTAGCTTTAAATGTGTTTGCCATTATTTCATTTCCTCTGCTTTTTTAAGCACATCATCAATTGTTCCGGCATTAAAGAACGCCTGCTCCGGAACATCATCCATATCTCCGTCTATAATAGCTTTAAATCCTCTTACCGTTTCACTTACAGGAACATACACGCCCTTTAAGCCTGTAAACATTTCCGCAACATGGAAAGGCTGAGAAAGAAATTTTTCAATTTTTCTGGCTCTGTAAACAACAACCTTATCTTCTTCGGACAATTCTTCCATACCAAGGATTGCTATAATATCCTGAAGCTCTTTATATTTTTGAAGATATTCCTGAACTCTGCGCGCAACGTTATAATGCTCCTCCCCTACAGTATCTATCTCCAAAATACGGCTGCTTGACTCAAGTGGGTCAACAGCGGGATATATACCCTTTTCCGCAATTTTTCTTGAAAGCACCGTTGTGGCATCCAAATGGGCGAAAGTAGTTGCAGGCGCCGGATCCGTTAAATCATCGGCCGGAACATAAACAGCCTGAACCGAAGTTATTGATCCCTGCTTTGTTGAGGCAATTCTTTCCTCAAGCTCACCAACATCCGTTGCAAGCGTCGGCTGATAACCAACTGCTGATGGCATTCTTCCCAAAAGGGCGGAAACCTCTGAACCAGCCTGAACAAATCTAAAAATATTATCTATAAACAAAAGCACATCCTGATGATCAACATCACGGAAATACTCTGCCATAGTAAGCCCTGTTTCCGCCACGCGCATACGTGCTCCGGGAGGCTCGTTCATCTGCCCGAAAACAAGCGCAGTTTTATTGATAACTCCCGATTCTTTCATTTCATTCCAAAGGTCGTTACCCTCTCGCGAACGTTCGCCTACACCGGTGAATATAGAATACCCGCCGTGCTCATTGGCGATATTGGTAATCAATTCCTGAATTAAAACCGTTTTTCCAACTCCGGCGCCGCCGAAAAGCCCTATTTTGCCCCCTTTTGCATAAGGTGTTAAAAGGTCTATAACTTTAATTCCGGTTTCAAAAATTTGAGTATCAGACGTCTGATCCTCAAAGCTGGGCGGTCTGCGATGAATTTCCCAATGCTCTGAGCCGCTTAAATCATCCAGCCCGTCTATAGTTTCACCTACAACATTAAACAGCCTTCCAAGGCATTCTTTTCCTACAGGAACGGAAATTGCCTTTCCGGTTGCTTTTACTTCCATATCCTTATGAAGCCCTTCGGACGCCGCCAGCATAATGCACCTTACGGTATTAACGGAGATGTGCTGAGAAACCTCCATAACAAGCGTTTTCCCGTCTGAAATAACTTCAAGCGCTTCTTTAAGCTTTGGAAGCTCATTTTCAAAAGCAACGTCAACAACAGGACCAATTACCTGAACAATTTTACCTTTATTCATTTAGGATTTCCTCCTAATTATTCTTTTTTTGAGCTTTTGAGCCGGCAACAACTTCAGTGATTTCCTGAGTAATCGCCGCCTGCCTTGCTCTATTATACTGAACGCTTAAACTTTTAAGCATATCGGACGCGGCATCGGTTGCAGTTTGCATTGCCATCATTCTGGCGTTATGCTCGCTGCAATATGATTCTATAAGCGCTCCGTAAACGAATCCGGCAATATAATCCGGCACAATATTGTTAAACACCGTTTTCGCGTCAGGTATAAATTCTGCATGAGCATAATAATTGTTTTCATCCCTAATTTCTATATGCTCTTCTTTAAGCGGAAGAACCTTTTGCATAACGGGTTCAACGGTTATTGAATTAATCATTTTTGTATAAACAACATAAACCTCGTCCAGCTTTTCATTAACAAAAAGGTCAACAAGGGTTTTTGAAATATGCCTTGCTCTGTTCATAGTGGGATTTTGTGCGGTATATCTGAAATTAATATCAATAGGAATATTCTTTCTTTCAAAATAGTGCCTGCCAACCTGACCGACTATAAAAAGCATATTATGAGTTTCCACAGCGGCGCTTTCTTCCGCCATTTTTATAACATTATGGTTATAAGCGCCGGCAAGCCCCTTATCAGCAGTGATAACAAGATAGCCCTTTCGCCTGTCATCCCCTTTTCTTTCGGGCCTTTCATCAAAAAAGGTTGTTCCGGCAGAATGAGAAATATTAAGAATTTTAGCAAGGCCGTCTTGAATCATAAAGAAAAAAGGCTCTGTATTTTTTAAATCCTTTCGGGCTTTTTGAAGCTTTGATGAGGACACCATATACAGAGCGTGTGGTATTTTCATGGTTTACTT
>JAJBVR010000146.1 GCA_020859725.1 Clostridiales bacterium
GTCTTCGGTTATCCCGGCGGAACTATTCTTAATATTTTTGACGAATTGTATAAATATGGTAATACATTTAATCACGTATTAACCTCTCATGAGCAGGGCGCTTCTCACGCGGCGGACGGATATAGCAGAGCCACTGGAAAGGTAGGCGTTTGTTTCGCCACCTCCGGTCCGGGGTCAACCAATCTTGTAACCGGCATTGCTACCGCTTATATGGATTCAATTCCAATGGTGGCGATTACCTGTAATGTAGGTACGGCTCTTATAGGAAGGGATTCTTTTCAGGAAGTAGATATTAAGGGTATTACAATGCCTATAACAAAGCATAATTTTATGGTAAGAAATGTTGAAGAACTGGCGGATACAATAAGGAATGCTTTCAGAATTGCAATAAGCGGAAGAAAAGGTCCCGTTTTGGTTGATATACCTAAAGATATTACAGCGGCTAAATGTGAATATTATCCTGCTCCGAAGCAGCAGCCGGATGAGCCTGTTCATCCTAAAAACGGCTGCCTGGACAGAGCTGCGGAGCTTTTAAAGCGTTCAAAAAAGCCGCTGATTTATTTGGGCGGCGGAGCTATTTCGGCTGATTGCAGCAAAGAAATTAAAGAATTTGCCGAAAAATTAGACTGCCCGGTTGTATCGTCTCTTATGGGTTTGGGCGCGTTCAACCACGATCACGAACTGTATGTAGGTCTCGTTGGTATGCATGGCAGATTTGAATCAAACAGAGCAGCCGCTCAGTGTGATGTTCTTATTACCTGCGGTGCAAGATTTTCGGACAGAGTTGCCGGAAACAGACTTAAGTTTGCTCCCAAAGCGGATGTGCTTCATATTGATATCGACCCTGCTGAAATGGATAAAAACATTCATTCAAATTATCATTTAAGCGGAGATTTAAAAGAGGTTATCCCAATGCTTACAAAGGCTATCAATAAGGGAGAGCACAGTGAATGGAAAAATGAAATTAACGGCTGGAAACGCCCGTTCGTTCAAAATCAGATAGAAGATTATGTTAATCCTCAAAAGGTTATTGAATCCGTTGATGAGCATACTCCGGATGATACTATTATAGTTACCGACGTAGGCCAGCATCAACTTTGGGCGGCGCAGTTCTATAAATTTAAACAGCCACGCACCATTTTAACAAGCGGAGGCTTGGGCACAATGGGTTATTCAATGGGCGCCTCAATAGGAGCGGCGTTTGGATGCCCTGATAAAAAAGTTGTTCTTTTTGCGGGCGACGGCGGATTTCATATGAACCTTAACGAGCTTGCCACTATGGCCTCATACAATGTGCCTGTTGTTATGATCATAATGAATAATAAAGTTTTGGGAATGGTTAGGCAGTGGCAGAAATTGTTTTACGGAAATCGTTTTGCCGACACGGATCCAAACAGAAAAACAGATTTTGTTGCAGTTGCCGAGGCGTTCGGTGTTAAAGGAATGCGTATAGATAAAAATGAGGAAATAGATTCGGTAATTGAGGAAGCCGTTAATTATAACGGCCCTGTTGTTATAGACTGCAGAATTTCCCCGGATTCAAATGTGCTGCCGATGATTCCTCCGGGCGGATCTTCAGATGATATAATTACAAATTTTTAGTGAAAGGAGCGGTTAATAAGATGAAAGAAAAATTGATTTTTTCAGTTCTTGTTGATAACCAAAGCGGTGTTTTACAGCGTGTTGCGGGGCTTTTCAGCCGAAGAGGATATAATATAAATTCCTTAACCGTAAGCGAAACGGAAGATCCCGATTTTTCAAGGATGACTATTGTTTCCGAAGCAGAGCCTGAAATGACAAGGCAGATTGAAATGCAGATTCTTAAGCTGGAAATAGTTAAAAAGGTTGAGGTATTAACAGAAAAAAATTCTGTTTTATCCGAACTCCTTTTAATAAAAGTCAGGGCAAAAGGAATTGACGCAAAAAGCCAGCTCCTTGAGGTAAACAGAAAATACGGCGCAAGAATAGTTGATGTTACTCTGGAAAGCTTTACGTTGGAGCTTACCGGTTCCCCTCAAACAATAGATGAGTTTATTAACGCGGTTTCGGGTTACGGAATTATAGAACTTGCCAGAACCGGAGCAACTTCACTTGAAAGAGGCTCGGATTCTTTTTCCGAGGATATTTAAATATTACAAAATTTAGTTGTAAGAAACAAGGTGATTGATTATTGGTATGACTATGACTCAAAAAATATTGGCGGCGCATGCAGGGCTTGATTTTGTTACTGCTGGTCAGCTGATTAACGCTAAGCTTGATATGGTTTTGGGAAATGATGTTACTTCTCCCGTTGCGATAAACGAAATGAATAAATTCGGTAAAAATTCTGTGTTTGATAAAACAAGAATTTCACTTGTTATGGATCACTTTACTCCAAATAAGGATATTCAGTCTGCCCAGAACTGCAAGCAGGTAAGGGAATTTGCAAATAAATACGATATTCTTCATTATTATGATGTGGGAAATATGGGAATAGAGCACGCGCTGCTTCCCGAAAAAGGTATTGTTACATGTGGTGATTGTGTAATAGGAGCAGACAGCCATACCTGTACTTACGGAGCTTTGGGCGCGTTTTCCACCGGGGTTGGCTCAACAGATATGGCGGCGGGAATGGTAACGGGTATGGCTTGGTTCAAGGTTCCGTCCGCTATTAAAGTTGTTATTACGGGCAGTAAGCCGGAATTTATATGCGGCAAAGATGTGATATTGAATCTTATAGGAAGAATAGGAGTTGACGGCGCTCTTTATAAAAGCCTGGAGTTTACGGGAGACGGAATTAAGAATCTTTCAATGGATGATAGATTAACTATATCAAATATGGCAATCGAGTGCGGGGCTAAAAACGGCATTTTCCCAGTGGATGATGTTACGCTTGATTATGTTAACGGCAGATCTATTCGTGAGTACAGAATTTTTGAGGCCGATGAGGATGCCGAGTATGACAGTGTTATAACTATTGATTTAAGCGCTTTGCGCCCCACTGTTGCTTTTCCTCATCTTCCGGAAAACACTAAAACTATTGATGAAGTTCCTGAAATAAAAATAGATCAGGTTGTTATAGGTTCCTGCACAAACGGCAGAATGGAAGATATGCGAACTGCAGCTTCAATTCTGAAAGGCAGGAAAGTTGCAAAAGGAGTACGTGTTATCGTTATTCCGGCTACGCAGCAGATTTATTTAGACTGCATAAAAGAAGGTCTTGCGGAAATATTTGTAGAATCAGGCGCAGTTGTTTCAACGCCTACATGCGGTCCATGTCTCGGTGGTCATATGGGTATACTGGCAAAGGGCGAAAAAGCTGTTTCAACCTCAAACAGAAATTTTGTAGGCAGAATGGGTCACGTTGAATCTGAAATATATCTGGCTTCTCCGGCTGTTGCCGCCGCATCCGCCGTTGCGGGATATATTGCCGATCCGGCAAAAATATAAGGAGGTAATTTTATATGAAAAAAGCTAAAGGCATTGTTCATAAATTCGGTGATAACGTTGATACTGATGTTATAATTCCCGCTCGCTATTTGAATAAAAGCGATGACGCCTGGCTTGCCTCGCATTGTATGGAGGATATAGATCCCGATTTTGTTAAAAGGGTTAAGCCCGGTGATATTATGGTGGCTCAGTCAAATTTTGGCTGTGGTTCTTCAAGAGAGCATGCTCCTATTGCAATTAAGGCGAGCGGCATTTCCTGTGTTATTGCTTCAACTTTTGCGCGTATTTTTTACAGAAACGCAATAAATATAGGTCTTGCCATTCTTGAATGCGATGAAGCGGCGCGAGATATTAATGACAATGATGAAGTTGAAATAGATTTTGACACAGGAGTTATAAAAAACCTAACAACAGGAAAAAGCTATCAGGCTCAGCCGTTTCCACCGTTTATCCAAAATATAATTGATAAGGGCGGATTGTTGAATTCTCTGTAGTAAATTTTTAAAAATTTTATTTTTTAAAGCACAGAGACTTTAATTTTTTCTTTCTTTG
>JAJBVR010000037.1 GCA_020859725.1 Clostridiales bacterium
TTACCCCTTTTATTTTAATATTTTATTAATATTATACATAATTTTTATTAAAATGTAAACAAGTGTTTAAAAATGAAATTTAATATGCTATAATCAATATATAAATTCTTTACTGAGGGGTAAAGTTTATGAAAAAAGCATTAATAACCGCCGCGTGTGCTTTCCTTATATTCACATCTTTTTTTGGCTGCTCAAAATCAACTGATAGCAAGCTCGATTTCACAGGCAGTAATTATACAATACCTGAGCTTGATTTAAGCACAAAGCCGGACGACATATGCAATGAATATAATTATCTTTACGAACTTACAACGGTTGATGATTCAAAAAGCTATATTGCTCATCCCGATTCAGTTTTGCTTAAAAACGGAAATATTCTTACGGTATATCCGCTTGGGCACGGCAAAGGCGCTATACAAACAAAAATAAGCTCCAACGGCGGCAAGACTTGGGATTCAAGCCTAAAGAACACACCGAAAAGCTGGAAAAATTCTCAGGAAACGCCCACAATTTACAGATTAAATTTTACAGACGGGAAAACAGGCGATAAACTTATAATTATTTCAGCTAACCCAAAATGGGGCGATAAGGAAACAGACGGTGGTTTCAACTGTTCTTTTTCGGAAGACGAGGGTCAAAACTGGACGGAATTTGAAACATTTTACGATATAAACAGCGAATATCCGGTTATTCCGATTGTTGCTATGTCAAGCTTAACACAATTAAAAGAAAACGGAAAATTTGTTGATAAATGGATGGGGCTGTTTCATGATGCCGATTTTTATAACTATAAAACCATTTTAACATTTGACGAAAACGGAAATCCCAAATGGAGCATTCCCGAGAAATATTTTTCGCAATACAGGGATATTGAAAGTAAATCAAATATGTGCGAAGTTGAGGTGATACGTTCCGATCAAGGCAAAGGCGATGAACTTTGCCTTATTACAAGAAGCAATTCAAAACAAATAAATTCCCTTATTTCTTTTTCAACTGATGAGGGAAAAAGCTGGAGCAAACCCGTTGAGGCTCCGGCAGCTCTTAACGGAGAGCGGCACAAGGCCGAGTGGACGAAAGACGGAAGGCTTTTTATAACATTTCGCTCAATAGAAAGAGGAAGTAAAGCAAAGGAAAACGCAAAGGAAAATACCTCCGGCGGATGGATAAGCGAAGGATGGGTTGCTTGGGTAGGAACATATGATGATTTAAAAAATTCAACGCAGGGACAATATAGAATAAAACTTGCACATATATATGAAAAAGGGCAGAAAAGCACGGAATATTATGCAAGCGCCGATACGGGATACTGTGGAAATGTTGTGCTTGATGACGGCACAATAGTTACTGCAAGCTATGGAAAATTTGATCCTTCTAACAAAATAAAACTCGGCACCGATTACAGAACCTATATTTGCTCTAAAAGAATAAGACTTGACGATACCGACAAATTAATCAGCCAATTATGCAATAAATAATTTTATATTTATTGCTATTGTGGCAGAAATTATATTATGATAGAATAATAAAAATTTTTTGTTTTTAAAGAGAGTGAATGCAAATGTTTATTTTATGCGGCACAATAGGCGCTGTTATTATCAGTATTATTGAGATGATTGCTTTCTGCCGAAACAGAAAAGCGCTGAATTACTTACATACCGTTATAAAGAATATATTTTTAATAAACCTTATTTCACTTGCGATTTTAAAATACGTGTTTAAATATGCGCATTTTATTAATACAGATAAATACCAAACTGAATCTTTTGTTAAATTCTTCTTTTTATCATTAATTGTAGGAGCGGCTCTTCTTTTAATTCACGCATTTGTAAACAGGTATCTTACATTTGAAGAGGAAACTGCAAGTAAAAAGCCGGGAGCAATATTTATGAAAGTTTTGTCCGCAGTTTTCTGCATTCTTGGCTGCGCCGCCTTTTTCGGAAGTATTTATGCTAAGGGTTCTTACGGTGATGTTGCCCCCGATGAACTGTTTATAACGCTTTTTTCACCAACAGCGGGCACAGACCCCGGAGTGTATACAGAAATAATTGAAGGACCTGTTTTTCAGACAATGCTTGTTTCGGCAATTATTTTTATATTTATTTTCAGCAATTTTAAAATCACCTATCACACAATGGATAACGTTGAAAAAACGGTATTCAACGATTTATGGCACAGAATAACAAGCCTTGTTCTTTCCTTTGCAATGCTTGCGGGTGGAATCGCATACGGAGTTACCAGACTTGAACTGGTAAAGGTTTTCAGAGCTTACGCAATGCATTCCGACATAATTGAAGAAAATTATGTTAACCCAAAAACGGCGGAAATTATTTTTCCGGAAAGAAAAAGAAATCTTATACACATATATCTTGAATCAATGGAAAACAGCTATTTATCCAAAGATTTGGGCGGATATATGGAACAAAATCTTATGCCGGAACTGACCAAGCTTTCTTATGAGGGCATAACGTTTTCAAATAATGACACAAAATTCGGTGAACCTCTTGAGGCTCCCGGCACAACCTGGAGCGTTGCCTCAATGGTTAATATGACAACGGGTTTACCCATGAAAGTGCCTACAAAGCCGAATGCATACGGTTCTAAGGATAATTTTCTTCCAGGCGCTTATACTATGGGCGATATTCTTAAAGCCCAGGGATACAATCAAACGGTTATGTTTGGAGCCGACGCTAATTTCGGCGGGCTTTCATACTATTATCAGTCACACGGCGACTATAAAATTATGGATTACAATTACGCGAAACGCAACGGTTTAATTCCTCAGGATTATAAAGTATGGTGGGGATATGAGGATGATAAACTTTATGAATACGCGAAAAATGAGCTTACAAGACTCAGCGAAACGGGAAAGCCCTTTAACCTTACCATGGAAACGGCAGATACTCACAGACCGGGTGGATATTTAAGTAAAAACGCACCTACCCCTTATTCTGACCATTACGCGAATGCTATTGCTTACAGCACATCCGAAACTGTTAAATTTGTTCGCTGGATACAAAAACAGCCGTTTTATGAAAATACAACCATTGTTTTAATCGGAGATCATCTTAGTATGGATACTGATTTCTTTAAAAATTTTGACTCTGATTATTTAAGGATCCAATATAATTTAATTCTTAACCCGGCTCCTGACGTTGCAAATGTTAACAAAAAAATTTCTTGTTAACAGAAAATATGCAAACTTTGATATGTTCCCCACCATTCTGGCAAGTATGGGAGTTAAAATTAAAGGAAATGTTTTGGGAATAGGAACAAATTTGTTTTCCGGTGAAAAAACCGTTTTTGAAAAATACGGAGTTGATTTTGTTAACAAGGAACTTGAAATGAAAAGCGACCTTTACAATCGAGAAATTCTCAACAATCCCGATGCTCCCGCACCTCCGCCCGAAACTTCATCCGCCGCGCACGAAACAAATTCCGAAAAATCAGATTCATAATAATATAAAACAAATTATATAAATAAGCGCACTTTGAGATTTGATTAATTCAAAGTGCGCTGTTGTTTAGGAGAAAATATGAGACTTTTAATTGACGCCGACGGATGCCCTGTTACAAAAGCCGCTTTAAAGATTGCCGGCGAACAAAATATTGCGGCTATTATTTTTTGCGACACAAGCCACGTTTTCAATTTTCCGAATGCAAAGGTGGTTACTGTTGAAAAAGGCGCGGACAGCGCAGATTTTGCGCTTGTGAATGAAATAGAAAAAGGAGATATTGTTATTACGCAGGATTACGGATTGGCCGCAATGGCTCTTTCAAAAAAAGGAATCCCCATTACCCAAAACGGATTAATTATATCAGACGAAAATCTAAATCTGCTTCTTAATACACGATATATTGCAAAAAAAGAAAAGCGTGCCGGAAATCGCATTAAAGGCCCCTCAAAACGCTCCAAAGAACAGGATATTAAATTTAAAAATTCGCTTATATATCTGATAAATAAAAATCGCACTTGATAAGAC
>JAJBVR010000149.1 GCA_020859725.1 Clostridiales bacterium
TTTCAATATATTCTGTTATAATATCTTAAAAAGCGAATTGCGGCATTTATTAAGGAGATTATTTATTATGGGCGGATTTTTTGGTGTGGTTTCAAAAGAGGACTGTGTGTTTGATTTATTTTTCGGTGTGGATTATCATTCACATTTGGGAACAAGGCGCGCCGGGCTGGCTGTTTATGACCCCGAAAGCGGATTTGATAAAGCAATTCACAACATTGAAAACGCTCCTTTCAGAACCAAATTTACAAACGAATCAAACGAAATGCACGGAACCATGGGAATAGGCTGCATTTCCGATTTTGAGGCTCAGCCTATTTTAGTGCGATCACACCATGGCACCTTTGCCATAACAACCGTTGGCAAAATAAACAACACTGATGAAATTGTTGATAAAATAATTAAAACAAACGCCCATTTTTTTGAAATGCAAAACGGCGATATTAATCCAACCGAGCTTGTTGCAGCCGTTATAAACCAAAAGGAAAATTTTATTGACGGAATTAAATACGCCCAGGAAATAATTGAAGGCTCAATAAGCATGCTGATACTTACAAAAAAGGGTGTTTACGCGGCAAGGGACAAGCTGGGAAGAACTCCTATAGTTTTAGGAAAAAAGAACGGGAGCTTTTGCGCAAGCTTTGAGAGCTTTGCTTATCTTAATTTGGGGTATTCGGATTACAGAGAAATGGGGCCGGGTGAAATAGATGTTTTAGCGGCAGACGGAATTAAAACGCTGGCGGCTCCTGAAAAAAATATGAAGATATGCACGTTTCTTTGGGTGTACTACGGTTATCCATCTTCATCTTATGAGGGAATAAGTGTTGAAAAGATGAGATACAACTGCGGCGCTTTGCTGGCAAAAAGAGATAATGTAAGCCCGGATATAGTTGCGGGCGTCCCGGATTCCGGAATCGCACACGCAATAGGATACGCTAACGAATCCGGTGTGCCGTTTTCAAGGCCTTTTGTAAAATACACTCCCACCTGGCCGCGCTCATTTATGCCTACGCACCAAAGCAAAAGGAATTTAATTGCAAAAATGAAATTAATTCCCATTCATGATTTGATTGAGGGCAAAAGTCTGCTTCTTATTGACGATTCAATAGTAAGAGGCACACAATTAAGGGAAACTACAGAATTTCTTTATTTAAGCGGGGCAAAGGAAGTGCATATAAGACCCGCTTGCCCGCCGCTGCTTTACGGATGCAAATATCTTAATTTTTCACGTTCCTCTTCCGAAATGGAGCTGATTACGCGCCGTGTTATTAAAGACCTTGAGGGGAAAGAGCCGTCTGACGAACTTCTCAAAGAATATTCGGACCCGGACGGCGAAAAATATAAAAATATGGTTGATGAAATAGGAAAAAGGCTGCATTTTACATCATTGAGATATAACAGGCTGGATGATATGATTGAAGCCGTAGGAATTGGCGCTGAAAAGCTTTGCACATATTGCTGGAACGGAAAAGAATAACAAAATATAAAATTAAATTTTCATAAAAAACTGCCCGTGTTAAGGAAAATTTCCTTAACACGGGCAGAATTACTTTAATTATTACAAATCAACAGAAACCGTTTTACTTTCGCTTTTATTTTTAAAGCAATCCGCCGCGGTAATTTTAACAGTGTATTTTCCTCTTAAATTTTCAAGATATTCAGCTTTAAACGGAATATTAACAATATTATTTCTTTCCTCCTCAGGCAGATAAGCATCCGCTGATGAGCAAAGCTCGGTTTTTTTAACCCCGTTAACATCAAATTCAACCGGATTTCCGTTTGAATCAAAAAATTCAAAAAAGTAATAAAAAACTCCGTCAGGATGTGACGCGGCTGTAAAGCTTGTTTCCTTTGTATTCATATCATTGAATTTAACATCCTGCCAGGAGCATTCAAAATCATTCGCCCAATGCGGCGCCGGAGAAGCTTTTTTTCTGTTATCATAAGTATATGTAAAATTATCGTTTGGAACAGGATAATTCAACACCCAGGGTTCTTTCTGCTCTTTCCAGGTTAAAACACTGTATCTGTGGAAAACAGCCTGATTATCTTTAATTTCCAAAATCATTGCCATAGGATTATCTTCTATTAAAGCGCCTCCTTCCTGATCTAATTCGCAGTCTTCAAAGCAGATATAAGATGTACATTGTGTATTAATCGCAGTATATTCGGTTTGTGATATTGAGGTTTCATCCATAATTGAAGCATGCGTATGACCGCAAAGAACAACAACCTGTGGATATTGGGAAAACAAATCGTCCAAATTTTGGCAACCGTCTGTTTGATTCATTGGTAAGTTACCTTTAGGAGGGTGATGTGTTGAGACAAAAATTGGTAAATCAGGGTTTTCTGCCACTGCTGTCTCTATCTGCGTTTTTGCCCATTCAAGTGTTTTTTGCTGTAAGCTTCATCATCCATTTTGCCGTTATCCGGGCTTACTGCTATAAAATGGTAACCGTTTACCACTTTATGAGTCCAAGGGCTTATTTCCCCCGTGTATTTTTCAAAACGGCTTATCATTTTACTTTTAAAAGGAATTTCCCAGCAATCAACAAAATTCGGCAGCCAATAATCGTGATTTCCCAAAATAAATGAGGGTATTATATTACTGTTTTCGCCATAAACACTTTGATATATGCGCTGATAATTTTCATAGCTTTTTTTAAGCGCTGTATCGGTGTAATCGCCTATATTTATAATCATCTGCACATCGTTCGCTTTAAAAAATTCCAGCGTTTTTCTGAATGATTCATCATACTTATCCGATTCTCCCTTCGGTTCAAGCTGCAAATCAGATAAAATTCCTATTTTTAAAGTATCCGTATCTAAATTATATCTCAATATTTCTTCGCTTTTTTGTTGCTGCATCCTGTTAAAAACAATGTTGAAATAAGAGAAACAGAAAAAACAAACGCAATTATTTTTTTCATTGTTTTTTCTCCTTAATTTAAATCGATATCGGCAAACGCCGGATAATGATCCGACATTTTATTCATACTTTCATCCGACAAAAGCACAAATTGCTTAACGGATACTTCTTTATTTGAAAAAATATGGTCATACGAAGGAGCGGCAAACCCCTGCGCGTTTCCGCACACAAAATTTTCGGCGTCATACTTTAAATCATTAAGATTTGAAGAAAGCTGACTGTAAATTTCAGGAGCGTCAATCGGTTTTGTTGATTCCGTATTTTCCATGGCATTAAAATCACCCGCGGAAAAGACCGGGCAATTATATCGCGAATACAAATTCGAAACTAAATTTACAAGTTCTTCAGTCTGAGACTGCATAACGGCATATTCCTCTTTTTCCTGCCCTTCCCTCAGCAAATCAAAATGAGTATTGGTAACGGCGAACCTTTTACCGCTTGATTTTTGCTCAAAAACCGCCCAAACAACGCGGCGAAGCCTCGGATTATCACCGTTTTTATATTTCATCTGCCCTTTTTCTATAAGACTGACAGAATTTGAATTATATATCATTGCTGTCATTCTTACAAAAATACCGGTTGAAACAGGATACAGAAGCTTATATCCGGCAGGCAGATTTTCCTTAACACAGCAATACCATTCATCGCTTAACTCCTGAATGCCGACAACATCGGGCTGAACGCTTTTAAGCATCTGAACAAACATTTTTGCCCTCGGCTTTGCGGGGACGCCTCCACAGCTTTTATAATGAACAAGTAAATTAGATGTCATTATACGCAGATTACTCTGCTTATCGGGAACAGATGCAGCAAGCATTTCTTCAAAATTTACCGGCAATTCTTCATCTTTTATATCGCCCCTGAAATAATAAACAGAAAACGGCACAATCAAAACGGCACACAAAAATATTGCCGATACGGAAATCAAAGCTTTTTTCACTGCTTTTTTCTTCATAATAAATTCTCCGAAATATTTTTATTCAGTAAAAATTTTTTAATACATTCAATACATAAATATATTATTATTTTATTTACCAAATAATAATA
>JAJBVR010000151.1 GCA_020859725.1 Clostridiales bacterium
CTAATAATTTGCTCAATAGCATTGATGAAAACAAAGTATTTAATTGCAATAATTTTACTGGGCTTAGCCAAACAAAACAAACCCAAAATCCGAATTGGATTTTGGGTTTTTCTGCAAGCTGATGGAGCAAAATCAACATCCCGCCTGCTTCTTTAATTTTATGCGTTTACTTTTTTCTTTTTAACAAGATTTGGGCTGTTGAAATCAAGAATCAATGAAAGCACAACCACGCCCACAACAGTTAATATACCCTCAAACAGCATATAAAATCCGTTGTAACCGAAGCTATACGCCCAAACGCTCTTCCAGCCGTCTGCATATTCACCCCAAATTGTTACTCCTGAAATGAAATGGCAGATGAAGCGAAGAAGCGAAGCCGCGGCTCCGCCCAGCGCGAGGGCAAGAGTTTGATTTTTAACGGCTTTTCTGAACAATGCTCCGCCTATTCCGAGCGCCGCGAAAGCAACAACATAATCGGCGAATATAAGCACAAGATACGCCGCAATTCCTTTTACATAGGCGAAATTGCCGAGCCCCTGAAGAAGCATTTGAAGAATGCCGTAAATAACGCCTGTTCCTGCGCCCCATTTAACTCCGTATCTGTAGCCTATAATAACAATCGGAACTTGGCTGAAAGCCGTTATGGACCCTCCCATGGGAGCCTTGAAAACAGTTACATATGAAAGACAGGTGGCAAGCGCAAGCATAATTGCCGTTTCCGTTAATCTTCTTGTTGTTTTTATTGATGAACCGGCCATATTTTTCTCCTTTCCTTAAAATTCCTAACAAGCCAAAAGAAAAAGCCCCGCTCAAAAAACGGGGCTGTAATTATTGATATATTACATATTACGTTACATCGTCTCCGCCGTTCGTACTAACGAACGGGTCGAAGGGTATAATCTCAGCCTTTCGGCACCCCTGACTTATTAAGTTACACATATTATAATATCTTTGCTATGCTTTGTCAATAATCTTTTGCAATTCCGAAAGCCGATCGTTTGAAAGCGCGCTTACATTTTTAAGAGGATTTTCAATTTTAAGATTATCATATTTGAAAAATCCCATTGTGTGAAACGCAAGCAGCTCATATTTTTCATATTTAAAAAGAGAGGAAAACTTTTTGTATTCAGAAACCGCCTGTTCGGAATCATTTATTCCCGGCGCTATAACCGTTCTGAGCCAAAGCCTTTTTCCGTTTTCTGAGCAATATTTTCCTATATTGACAAAGTTTTCAAATTTTCCGCCGGTATATTTTTCATAATCCTCCCTGCCGCTGAATTTTAAATCCAAAATTACCATATCAGAAAAATCAATGCATTTTTTAACGCTTTCGGTTAATTCAACGCTTCCTGAAGTATCAAGGCAATATCCAATTTCCTCCTTTTTAAGAAGAGGCGCCGTTTCGTTTATAAATTCAGCGTTAAGCAAGGGCTCTCCGCCGGAAAAGGTTACTCCGCCGCCGTTTTTGAAATAAGGCTTATACCGCCTGATTTTTTCAGCAAGCTGCAGGGGAGTAAAAATATTTCCGCTTTTAAACCACGTATCGGGATTATGGCAATAGACGCACCGCAAAGGGCAGCCTGTGAAAAACACGGCGTACCGCAGCCCTTCTCCGTCCAGCGCGGCAAGACTTTCAAAAGAATGAATATCCGCCGTAATCATTACATTGATGTGTGGAAGGTTCTGGCGATAACCTCTTCCTGCTTTTCACGGGTAAGCTTATTAAAGTTTACAGCATAGCCCGAAACGCGAATTGTGAGCGACGGATAAAGCGTTGGGTCGTTCATGGCGTCAATCAGCTTTTGGCGGTTTAGCACATTTACATTAAGATGGTGCGCGTCCTGAGCAAAATATCCGTCAAGCATAGTTGTAAGGTTATTCACTCTGTTTTCATCATTTTTTCCGAGTGCGTCGGGAGTTATTGAAAAAGTATTTGATATACCGTCCTGGCAGCAGGCATAATCAAGCTTTGCAACGGAATTAAGCGACGCAAGAGCGCCCTGCGTATCTCTGCCGTGCATTGGATTTGCACCGGGAGCAAACGCCTCGCCGGCTTTTCTTCCGTCAGGAGTGGCGCCTGTTTTTTTGCCGTACATAACATTTGAAGTAATGGTAAGAATTGAAAGGGTGTGCTTTGCGCCTCTGTAAGCGGGGGTTTTGCAAAGTTCCTTATAAAAATATTCCATAAGCTCCTGCGCGATTTCATCAACCCTGTCGTCATCATTTCCGAATTTAGGAAAATCGCCTTCTGTTTTAAACGATGTAATTATTCCTCTTTCGTCTTTAACGGGAGTTACCTTTGCGTATTTAACGGCGGAAAGCGAATCAACGGCAACGCTCATACCCGAAACTCCGAACGCCATAAGGCGCTCCACGTCTGTATCATGCAGGCTCATCATCAGCCTTTCATACGCGTATTTATCGTGCATATAATGAATAATATTCATTGTGTTTACATAAAGGCGTGCCATCCAGGAAAGATATTTTTTATATGATTTGATAACCTCATTATAATCAAGCGGTTTTTCCTCAAAGGAGGCGCTTTCGGGCGCTATCTGCTCCCCGTTTACCTCATCCTTTCCGCCGTTAAGCGCCATAAGGAGGACTTTGGCAAGGTTGCAGCGGGCGCCGAAAAACTGCATTTGCTTTCCCTCTTTCATAGCGGAAACACAGCAGGCAATGGCATAATCATCGCCGTAAGCTTTTCGCATAACATCGTCATTTTCATACTGAATCGAATCCGTATCAATAGAAACCCGGGCGCAGTAATCCTTAAAGCTTTGAGGAAGCAGGCTTGACCAAAGCACAGTAAGATTGGGCTCCGCACTGGGGCCGAGATTATAAAGAGTCTGCAAAAATCTGAAAGAGGATTTTGAAACCATATGCTTCCCGTCATTCGTAACGCCGCCGAGCGAGCAGGTTACCCAAACGGGGTCTCCGGCAAAAAGCTCATTATAATCGGGAGTGCGAAGGTGACGCACAAGGCGAAGCTTTATTACAAGATCATCAATCAGTTCCTGGGCTCCTGTTTCATCCAGTGTGCCCTCCGCCATATCTCTTTCAATATAGCAGTCAATAAATTCAGCTATTCTGCCTATTGAATTAGCCGCTCCGTTTTGCTCTTTAATTGCGCCGAGATAGCCGAAATAAAGCCACTGAACGGCTTCACGCGCATTTTCGGCAGGCTTTGAAATATCGCAGCCGTAATCTGCCGCCATAATTTTAAGCTGGTCCATAAATTCAAGCTGCTTTGCAACATCCTCCATTAAATGGATTGTTTCCTCATCAAAAACTTCCCTTTCGCCAAGGGTTTGCTTGTCCAGCTTTTTTTGCTCTATAAGATAATCCATTCCGTAAAGCGCTATACGTCTGTAATCGCCTATAATTCTTCCGCGCGCGTAAGCGTCCGGCAGACCCGTAAGTATTCCGGCATGGCGCGCTTTTTTAATTGTATCTGTATAAACACGGAACACACCGGTATTATGAGTGGTTCTGTAAACAAATTCATCCTTGATTTTATCCGAAAGCTCATATCCGTATGCCTCGCACGCCTGAACGGCATTTCTGTAGCCGGCAAAAGGAGAAACTCCCCTTTTAAGAGGTTCATCCGTTTGAAGACCCAAGATAATATCGTCCTCTTTAACAACATATCCCGGCTTATGTGAAAGAACCGAAAGCACTTTTGACGCGTCAACATCAAGCACCCCGCCCTTTTCATTTTCGGCTATAAGCAGCTCTTTTAATCTTGCGCTCACCCTTTTTGTTCTTTTTGTAGGTCCGCAAAGGAATGACGCGCCGCCATTATATGCGGTATAATTTTTATTTATAAAATCACGCACATTTATTTCGCTGCACCAATCGCCCGTTTTAAAGCTTCTCCAAGCATTCATATATAAGCCTCCTGCAAATTCCGTGTTTTGATTGTATGTAAATATCATATCAAATATCAAATGCAAATACAATCAGCAAATA
>JAJBVR010000123.1 GCA_020859725.1 Clostridiales bacterium
GATAAACTGTATTAGATAAAAGAAAATAAATTTAATTTATTTATAATTATAAGGCAGTGAAAAAATAGGCAGTGAAAAAATGAAAATTTCAGAAATTTTAAAAAATAACAAGGTAACTGTTTCCTTTGAGGTTTTTCCGCCTAAGGAATGGGACAAAATTGAAAGCACAAAGCATATTGTTAGGCAAATGGCGAAAAGCAGGCCGGCGTTTATGAGCGTTACATACGGAGCGGCGGGCACAAGAACCGGCTTTACAACTGAAATTGCAAATGAAATAAACAGCAGCGGAGTTACGGCGCTTTCGCATTTAACCTGCTTAACCTCCACAAAAGAAAAAATAAATGATGTGCTGGATGAATGGCATAATAACGGAATTGAAAATATTTTGGCGCTGCGAGGAGATATTCCCAAGGGATTTGTGTTTCCGAACGATCAGAATTTCAGATACGCTTATGAATTGGTAAACACAATTAAGGCAAGGGGAGATTTCTGCGTAGGCGGGGCAAGCTATCCTGAAATTCATCCTGAAAGCAAAAACAGGATAGAGGATATTCAGCATTTAAAGGAAAAGGTTGACTGCGGCTTGGATTTTCTTACAACCCAAATGTTTTTTGATAATGATATTTTTCTTAATTTCAAGGAAAACTGCCTGATTAAAGGTATTGATATTCCTATTATAGCCGGCATCATGCCTATTACAAACGCGGGATATATTAAAAGAAGCATTGAACTTTCAGGATGCAAACTGCCGAAAAAGTTTAAAAGAATAGTGGAACGATTCGGTGAAAACCCGGCGGCAATGAAACAGGCGGGAATAATTTACGCAACAGAGCAGATTATAGATTTAATGGCGAACGGGCAGAATAATATTCATATTTACACAATGAATAAGCCCGATGTGGCTGAATCCATTATGAAGGGCCTTTCGGAGATAATAAATGAATAAATCGGAAATTCTGCGTTATTTGCGTACAAACAGTAAAGTGGACGACAGCCGCCTTTTAAGCCTTATAGACGCCGCTATGGCAACCGTTGATAAAACAGTGCGCCCAAAAAGTATGTACAGAATTTTTGATTGCAGCGTGCAAAGCGGCAGTGTTTTTATAAGCGGAAAAGAATTTAAAAGCAGAAGGCTGGCGGAAAATCTGAAGGGCTGTTCAAAAACCGCTCTTATTGCCGCCACCGTAGGCACGGAGGGTGACAGATTATTGAGAAGCCTTTCATCAGAGGGGGCAAATCTTGTGATAATGCAGGCTGTGCTTGCGTCTAAAATAGAAGAAATCTGCGATAATGTTCAGCTTGAAATCGAAACGGAAAACGGAGTAAAAACAAGGCAAAGATATTCACCCGGCTATTTTGACCTTGATATTTCACAGCAAAAGGAAGTTTTTGAACTTATGGATATAACCAAAAGATGCGGAATAGCGCTGTCCGGCACATATCAGATGATACCTACAAAATCGGTTACTGCATTTGCTGGTATTGAGCCGTAGTTTAATATCTTTTATGTATGTTGAAATTCGGCTGGTTTAATATTTATTTAAAAGAACGGCGGTGTTTTTATGATAAAATTTTTTGACGGCAGTATGGGCACTATGCTTCAGGCCGCCGGGTTGAAGGCGGGCGAGCTTCCCGAACTTTTGAATTTATCAAATAAAGAAGCGGTTTTAAAAATCCACAGGGCTTATGCACAAGCAGGCTCCGAGTATATAACAACAAACACATTCGGCGCGAACAGCCTTAAAATGGATAATTATAAAGAAGTTATTGAAGCGGGTGTTAAGCTTGCCGGAAGCACGGGAAAAAAAGTTGCTTTGGATATAGGGCCAACCGGAAAGCTGCTTAAGCCTATGGGAGATTTGGATTTTGACAAAGCGGTAAATATTTTTGCCCAAATGATAAACGCCGGTAAAAACGGCTCCGATCTTGTGCTTATTGAAACTATGAGCGACACCTATGAAATAAAAGCGGCTGTGCTTGCGGCAAAGGAAAACTGCACCCTGCCTGTGTTTGTTACAATGATATTTGATGAAAAGGGCAGGCTTCTTACAGGTGCGGACATTAAAACGGCGGTTACCATGCTTGAGGGGCTTGGAGTGGACGCTGTTGGTTTTAACTGCGGATTGGGACCCGAGCAGATGCTGCCGTTTGTTGAGGAAATAAGAAAATGGACGGAACTTCCCATAATAGTGCAGCCCAACGCGGGTTTGCCCGAAAGTGTAAACGGGCAGACGGTGTTTAACGTCTTACCCGATGAATTTTCTTATTATATGGAAAAAGCGGCAAAAACAGGGGTTTCGTATCTCGGCGGTTGCTGCGGCACAACTCCCGCTCATATTGCAAAGCTTATTGAAAGGTGCAAAAACATTGATGATAATGTGCCTGAAAAAAAGAATTATACCCTGGTAACCTCTTACAGTGAAACCGTTGAAATAGGTGGAAAGCCGATAATAATCGGTGAAAGAATAAATCCCACGGGGAAAAAGCTGTTTAAGGAAGCGCTCAGAAGGAACGATATTGATTATATAATCAAAGAAGGTATCGCTCAGAGGGACGCGGGCGCTCAGGTGCTTGATGTTAATGTGGGGCTGCCCGAAATTAACGAAAGGGAAATGATGGAGCGGGCTGTATATAATCTTCAAAGCGTGCTTCCCGTGCCTTTGCAGATAGATACAACGGATATTTCCGCGCTTCAAAGGGCGCTTAGAATATATAACGGAAAACCCATGCTTAATTCGGTAAACGGCAAGGAACAGAACATGAGGGATGTTTTTCCCCTTGCCAAAAAATACGGCAGTGTGGTTGTGTGCCTTTGCCTTGATGAAACCGGCATTCCGCAAACAGCTCAGGGCAGAATTGAAATAGCGGAAAAAATCATCAAAACTGCCGGTGAATACGGAATAAGAAAAAAAGATTTAATAGTAGACGCCCTTACAATGACGATAAGCACGGATAAAAACAATGCCAAGGAAACGCTTAAAGCCGTTAAATATATTCGAGAGGTTTTGGGCGTAAATACGGTATTAGGCGTGTCAAACATTTCATTCGGCCTGCCAAAGCGGGACGCTATTAATACCGCCTTTTTCACAACTGCGCTTCAAAGCGGCCTTTCGGCGGGAATTATTAATCCCAAATCCGAATCCATGATGAACGCGTATTATTCATATAACGCTCTTGCCGGATTTGACGATAATTGCAGTGAATATATTGAAAGCGTAACCGTTTCGGATTTACCTAAAACCATTTCACGGGTTGATTTGCACACGGCGGTTGTTAAAGGTATGAAAGAAGATGCGGCGCGGTGTGCCGCAAAGCTTTTGGAAAGTATGGATTCGCTTGATGTTATAAATAATTATATTGTTCCCGCCCTGGATGAAGTGGGGGCCGGCTTTGAGGCAAATAAAATTTTTCTTCCGCAGCTTCTTATGAGTGCGGACAGCGCGAAAGCCGCTTTTGATGTAATTAAAGAGAAAATGATTTTAAGCGGAACCGAAGAAAAAAGCGGAAATAAAATTGTGGTTGCCACGGTTCACGGCGATATTCACGATATAGGGAAAAATATAGTTAAGGTTTTGCTTGCGAATTACGGCTTTGATGTTATTGACTTGGGCAAGGATGTGCCTGAAGAAGATGTGGTTAAAGCTGTTAAGGAAAATAATGTAAAATTAGTAGGTCTTTCCGCTTTGATGACGACAACTGTGCCCGCTATGGAAAAAACAATTCAGCTGCTTCATAAAAATACAGATGCTAAAATTTTTGCGGGCGGGGCGGTTTTGACCAAATCATACGCGGATATGATTAAAGCGGATTGGTATGCCAAGGACGCTATGGAAAGCGTAAGAATAGCAAAGCAGTTTTTCGCGGAAAATGATTAAAAAAACCGCCGGCTTTAAACCGGCGGAAAAATAAGTTTTAAGAATATATTTTGCGCTTTATGATTGATTTTAATGAATAGGCAAAA
>JAJBVR010000198.1 GCA_020859725.1 Clostridiales bacterium
GTTCTGTATGCCATGTCATAAACGCTCCCCACGGAACATCTTTAAATTGTTTTTCAGACGGAATTTTTCCGCACTAGTGCAAAAACGACTTTTTCGCCGAAGAAACTCTTTTGCTTTTATTACAAAGCCCTTTTCCCGCTCCGTTTTTTCAACCTCATATCTGTCAGCGCCACAATATCGCAATACTGAATACCGTTATCAAACCTGAGCCGTTGTTGGAATACCCCGGCGTCCAAATAAGGTTATTCCGCTTGAAATCATATGTAAAATGATGATACATAAGCTTCCAAAGTGAGCAAAAATTTTCAGCGCCGCCTTTTCCCCATCAAAATCAGCCTCCGTCAAACTCGTGAAAAGGGCGCCATAAAACAGGCACGCCGGCTTACTGAAGGGATAAAAGGGCATTCCCCGCCTTTCAATGAATTTCGCGTTATCCTTTTATATTCCATTTTTCAATCAGTTCAAGAGCGGCTGGAACGGTATTGCTGCTGCGCGGATATTCATATTCGGAATAATTTTGTGCAAATTCCTTTTCAAATTGAAAAAGCTTTTCACCCAAATCAGATAATCTGAATTTTTTTCTTTCTCCCCAGCTGCCTATATTTGCATAATCAAACACTTTGCCTTTTTCCAAGCAATTTAATGCATAATCATAAAACATTTTCCAACGTGGGTAATAATATTCCTTAATAAGCCCGCTCCATTCACGCCACGAGTAATCGTAAATCTGCGGCAAATCGGAATTAATATCTCCCCAGAGAGTAACAAGCGTGCGAGCATTGAAATCAAAATATTTCTTTTCTTCATCATCGGAAGCTAAATTATGGGCGTCACATATCCAGCCGGAAAAGCACATTTCGCTTCTGTGGGAAAGCAATTTATCAATATCAAGAAGTATTTCAAGCTGTGCCGCGGCGATTTCTTTTGTTTTTTTCAAATCGCGCTTTAAATATACGCTTTCAAATTCAAGCTGATTTTTATAAAATCTGTTGCTTAAAGCCTGGCGCGTCAAATCGCAGGCGTCATATTGGTATCCGTCTGATTTTTCAAATTCAGAATGCACCGAAAGAAAAATAGTTACCGCCCTTTCAAATTTTTCAATATCATAAAAAGGCTTAACGTAACAGCATGGCCCCGCCATAACAGGATGCATTTGCGGTCTGGAAGCCAGTGACGAACCTACAGCATTTTCTTCATATCCATCCGAGCGATAACAGGTTTCAAGCAAAATTTCCCAAGCCGACCGAATCGTTTTATTGTATTTGCCGTATCTGCGGCTTATGTAATTATCAATCCACTGATTGCAGTTAATCGGTTTGTTTTCAGTTAAAAGCTCAAACTGCAAATCATATACAACAGGATTTTGATTTATGCCCTCCATAAAAAGACCGCTTCCCACAACATAAGCGCCTTTGCTTTCAAGCTGATAATATATGTTCTGGCAATGTTTTTTTATTTTGCCCTGCATAGCATTTTTACCGCCGAAATTGTGAAGCATTCCGGCAACAACGGGATAGCCCCACATATTTTTATTTTTTTCGGTTTTTGCAGAATTTATATCCAGAATAAGCAATTTGTGTTTGGGCACAGCCTTAACTATAGCTTTTCTCATAGACCAAGACTGCATTACCCAAACTGAATTTTCATCAAATTCCTCATACATACCGTGGATTGCTTTGCCAACCGATTTTAAATACCAAGGCCGCGGCTTAGGCGGAGTACCCTCATGGAAAGGGTCGCAGGCAATAAATTTTCTGAAACCCATAAGCCTTGAAAGATTGCTTAAATATTTTTTGCCAAACTCTTTAAAAAGCGGGTCAAGAGGATCAATTTGGGCTGTTTCGGGGAATCCGCACCATCCCCGCTGATTTAATATTTTAGCCGCTGGATATTTATTTTTTAAAAGCATAGGCACATGCCCGGAAAAGCCTTGCTGAATCGGATTCATACCGAACTCATCATATCTTTTTAAAATTTTTCTGCCTAATTCAAGCCGCTCATAAATATATTTTTTGTTTTTCGGAGGCAAATAGCCTTCAATATTCGTCATAAGCTGCCATGCCCAAAATGCGGGCCCCGAAACGGCGCTCAACGCCTCTTTTTCCGAAAATCCGAAATCCAAAAGTGTTTCAAACCACACAGCCTCTGTGCCCACAACGGCAAGAGGCATATTTATGCCGTTCATAGCCATAAAATCTATTTCTTTTTCCCATCTTGAAAAATCCCACCAGCACATAGAATAATCAAGAGTGCAGTAATTCATATAAACTCTGTATTTCTGCTTAATTATTTTTTTCAGCTCTCCGTCAAACATTTTAAGGGATTTAATATTTATTGTTCTGTTTGCACACCATGAAAGCTGAACGCCGCAATATTTTTTTAAATAATCATATATACCGCAAAAAGCCAAAATATAATTGCTTGCTTCAACGGTAACAATTCCCTTATCTGTGGTTACGCAATAAAATTCTATATGTTCCCCAACTATAATAACATTAAAATCATTAACAAATTCGGGAAGATTTCTTTCAAGGAATCCCAAAACAACACTGTCCATAAAACAACCCTTTCAGTTATAAGCTGTTAATTTTTATTTTTTATTTTTAAAAGCCGCCGGATTAACCAATAAAATATGCCGCCGGCTAATCCGCCGAGAGTGTTATAAAATATATCCGACAGCTGAAACGTGCCCACCCTTAACAGCAGCTGGCAAAGCTCTATTCCCAATGAAAAAAGAAAAGATATTATTAACGATTGCTTCAGCACGTAAAAAAGCGTGATTTTCTTTAAAATCTTTTTTGAAAATGTCCAAAACAAAAGCAGAGTAAACGGCAGAAAAAGAAGCATATTTTCAAAAATTTCCGCTGTGAAATTACCGTTTGAATCATAAATTCCCCAAACTCCTATAACATCGCTCAAAGGATTTATCCACATATTTCTGTTAAGCAGAGTCTGAAAAAGTATCATAACCGTAAAAAACACAAGCAAAAAAAGCCTTCTGTAAAATGAATCACTCTTTAATTTATTTATAAATTGCTTAATAATTTCCTTCAGTTTTCTTTTGCCGGCAAGCATATATGCAAGCATAACGAAAAATGACAGCAAAAGAGCAAACCAAAGCGGCTGATAAAAAGCCTGAAGCACATCCGTTATAACTTTTCCAATCGCGTTAATCATATTAAAATCCGCCGTAAAATTTTTTATTTATATATACTAATCTCCGTAAAGCCCAAGCGTTCTTCCGCCGTCTACTCCTAAATTCTGACCTGTGATAAATCCGGCTTCATCACTTGCAATAAAGAGAACGGCATTTGCAACATCCTCAAGAGTTCCTACCGAATGCAGGCAATTTGTTGATTTCAAATATTTAACGGTATCCTCATTGTATTCACCGCGCTGAATAAAGCCCGGAGAAACACAGTTAACCGTTATGCCGTATTGACCGAGTTCCAAAGCCATTGATTTCATAAAACCGATATCGCCCGATTTCGCTGCAGCGTATTCCGAATATTTTGCCTTGCCCCCGCTTGCTACGGCGCTTGAAATTATTATAATTCTTCCGCCTCTTTTACCTGCAATCATATGCTGAGCGGCTTTTCTGGTGCAAAGCATAGCGCCCCTTAAATTTGTATTGAGCACTGAATCTATAACTTCAACGGATTGCTCGCTCAACGGCAGCATTTGGGTTCTTGATCCTCCGCCGGCACAGTTAACAAGAATATGAAGCGGCTTATCCTCAAAGCATTGCGAAAAAGCTTTTTCCACAGAATCTGCATCGGAAACATCCATTATTAAAGGCTCCGCTTTTAAACCTGCTTCCCTGATTTCGTTTACAACACTTAAAATCGAGTTTTCCGTGCGTCCCGATACGTAAACAACTGCGCCGCTTGCCGCAAGATTAAAGCAAATTGCCCTGCCAATCGCGCCCGACCCTCCCGTAA
>JAJBVR010000064.1 GCA_020859725.1 Clostridiales bacterium
ATTCCAAACGGCATATGCAAAAATTCCGTTTAGTTTTCGGCAGCTTTTTTCTTTGCAGCAGTGGTAAGCTTTAAGTATAACTTCTGTATCGCAATGTGTATCAAAGCTGTAGCCTTTTGAAATAAGTTCGCTTTTTATTTCGTCTGTATTATATATTTCGCCGTTGTAAACAATGGTATATTTTCCGAAAGTCATCGGCTGCGCACCTTTTTTCGGGTCTATAACGGACAATCTTCTGTGCATAAGAGAAATATAGGGCTTTGTATATTCGCCGTTGCCGTCAGGACCTCGCATTTTCAGGCTTTCGCTTATGCTTTTTATTAAAGGCTGTTTTTTGGTTAAATCTATGTTCGCTGATAATATTCCTGCAATTCCGCACATAATATCACCTCATAATATTGTTCAAATGTATTATATGCCGAAAAGGAAAAAACGCCAATAAAATTATAAAAAACGCTTGACTAAAAATAACTCTTGTGTTATATTATTTAAGCGTTACAAAACGCTGGTGTAGCTCAGTTGGTAGAGCAGCTGATTTGTAATCAGCAGGTCAGGGGTTCAAGTCCGTTCACCAGCTCCATAATAAGGGAGAGTTCCCGAGTGGCCAAAGGGAACAGACTGTAAATCTGTCGTCAGTGACTTCAGTGGTTCGAATCCACTCTCTCCCACCACGCCTGCGGCAAGCACATAGCACATGCGCTCCGCAGGTTTTTCTTTTTTGCAGTTATACGTTTTCGTTTCCAAAAAATTAAACTGATTTTTCTGTACTGACCTTTCGGTATTTACCGAAGGGTCAATTTATTGCCGCTTTATTGAAAAGGTATTAAAATATATTTTATACGGGGATTTTAAATGTTTTAATTAAACGGAATTTAACAGGTGAAAATAATGCGGTGCAAATCTATTTTGAGTTGATTAATTTTTTCATATATGATATAATTAATTAATTACATTTTTAATTTTGATAGGAGAAAAATAATGAGTGAAAAAATGCCAAATATGGATTATGACGCCGATGAAGTAATTAATGACTTTAAAGCAAAGTTCAAATGGGGAAAAACAAATGAAGTTGATGTTGTTGTTAAGCCGCCTAAAGTTTGGCTTAAGATTTTAATTTCTGCTTTGGCAACTGTTATTTTAGGCGGAATAGTTTATTATATGATGCTGCCGGCGCTTAATTTTCATGACAGCCAAATGTATATATTTATTATAATATTGTTGGCGATATTTATGTTTGTTTTCAGCATTGTATGCAAGGCAAATAAAAAAATAGAGCGCAGGGAATATGTTAAAAAGAAATCCATGGTTCCCGTTATAATCACGGCTGTGATTTTGGTGATAATGGGAATCGGCTGGCTTGCCGGAGCCACTATTTTCCGCGCTTCGTCTTACAGCAATATTATGCCGGTTACTACAAGTGATTTCAGCACCGATTTTCAAAATATAAGCGTGGACGGTGTGCCGAGAATTGACGAATCAAGAGCGCTTACTCTGGCAGATCAGCAGCTTGGCTCACTTTCGGAATATAAAAGCCAGTATGTTGTTTCCGACACCACAACAATGATAAATTATAACGGGCGTCCTGTAAGAACTGCATATCTTGAATATGCTGATGTTTTTAAATGGTTTAATAACACAAAAGAGGGGCTCCCGGCATATATGATAATTGACCTTATAAGTCAGAAGGTTACCGTTGTTAACTGCCTGGAGCAGTTTGGTTCATGCATTAAATACAGCCAAACCGAATTGTTCAATGAAAAGCTTATAAGGCATATAAGATTTCAATATCCCACAGAATTGTTGGATACGCCTAATTTTGAGGTTACAGATGACGGGCATCCTTATTGGATTACGCCTGTGCTTAAGAAAACCATTGGGCTTTTCGGCGGCACTGATGTTAAGGGCGCTGTTATTACGGATGCGCTTACGGGTGAAAGCCAATATCACAGTATTGAAGATGTTCGCTCTGATGAAAGTCTTCAATGGATAGACGCCGTTTATCCCGTCGATCTTCTTATTCAGCAGTACGATTATTACGGAAAGCTGAAAAACGGATTTTGGAATTCGATAATATTCCAAAATGATGTTAATTTAACTTCACATGGTTACGGTTATATCGCGATGAATGATGATGCTTGGATGTATACGGGTGTAACTTCTTCCGAAGCGGATTCATCAAATTTCGGATTTATATTTTCAAATCAGAGAACGAAAGAAACGCGTTATTATCAAAACGGTGGAGCTATAGAATCGGCCGCGCAGTCTTCTGCGGAGGACGCGGTTCAAAACTATCAGTATAAATCAACATTCCCCATTCTTCTCGATATTGAGGGGCATCCTACATACTTTATGAGCCTGTACGGAGACAGCAATACCGTTAAAGGATATGCTTTGGTTAATTTGAAGGATAAAACTATAGTAGGAACAGGTCTTACAGACACTGAAAAAAGCGATGAAAAGGCTTTGAACGCGGCGGTTGAAAATTATATTGAAGCGCTTGCGGATAAAGGAATTGTAGATGCAGATGTTGATGTTAACGAATACCTTGTGTCGGGTGAAAGCTCTGATTCACAGCCGTCCGATACTCAGCCGTCTGATTCCTCGGAAAGTTCCGATTCTGCAAATCCAACTGTAACAGGCAAGGTTGATTCAATTAAAACTTCTGTTAATAACGGAAATACATTTTATTATTTTGAGATAAACGGAAAATATTATTATATTTCCGTGGCGGATTGTATGGAAGCATTGCTTGTTAACATGGGGGATAATATTACCGTAACAGTAGGAGAAACTGCAAACGGAGATTTTGTTTCCGCCGAAAGTTTGGTTATAAACTAAAATATGGCTCAGAGGATATATTTTATTGTTCATAAAGCCATAAAGCCAATACTGCCGCAATGAAATAAGCTTTTATTAAGGAGGAGCAAATGGAACTGGTAAGTATAATCGTGCCTGTGTATAACGCCGGGAAATTTTTGTTTAAATGCATTGAAAGCATAATAAATCAAACTTATTGGAATTTGGAAATAATTCTTATTGACGATGGCTCAACAGATAACTCCGGCAAAATATGCGATGAATTTTCCGAATGTGATAAAAGAATTAAGGTTTTTCACCGTGAAAATAAGGGCGTTTCAAAATCAAGAAAGGAAGGACTTGAAAATTCGGGGAGGGGGGTTATATTGCTTTCATAGACAGCGATGATTTTGTGGAGCCCGACTATAAAAAAACATTATTGGATTTTGCCGTTGAAACAAAAGCGGACGTATCTTGCTGTAATCTGATAATTGAAGATCCGTCAAGAAAAGAACTTGAAAAGTATGGTATAGAAAAAAACAGGTGTTAAATTCAGCCGATCAGATGCTGAACGCTTTTTTCACGGATATTGATTTTATAATATTGTTGCAAAATTATTTAAGCGCAGCTTGATTGAAAAATTGGATTTTGTCGATATGAAAAATAGGGAAGATACCCATATGATGATCAACGCCGTTAAAGTATGCAGCTGTGTTTCATTAACTCCTTATAATGGATATCATTATGTTTTTAATAACGCCGGCTCGTCATACAATACGGATTTAGTCGGAGTTTGCAACGATATGCTTATAAATTCAAAATACATTTATTCTGTATGCCTTGACGTTAATTATAAATTTATAAATAAAGCAAAAAAATTTTTTGTAAAAAATATATGCAATGCCTTTTTTGCAAACTGCAAGGCTAAAAACAGCGGCAAAGCTGAATTTGTTTCATTGGTTCAATATCTGGATATTTTTAAAAGCTCAGAATTGATTAAATTCGGAGTTAAAGGTAAAATTGTTTTTATGTATGAAACAGTACCTAAATTTACTGAATTTATATTTTGCAGCTATTTC
>JAJBVR010000216.1 GCA_020859725.1 Clostridiales bacterium
ATTATATAGATGAAAGCTATGATGATTTTAAAAGTATGTTTGATGAAATGGGTTCTGTTAATTACACGGTTCTTAATGATATTAAATATAAAGATACTTCAAGATACGGCTACAATATAAAAATAAAAGAGGGTGATCAAAAGATAAACGGTGACACAGCGCAAAAGCTTATGCGCTATTATATTTCGGAAGAAAAAAATTACAGCGCTGTTAACGATATTATTCTTTCCGCTATGTCGCAGCAAATCAACGAAACAAATTTTGATAAAAGAGAAAAATTATTCAGCAAATTTATAGATTATTCAATTACCAATGTAACAGTTAAAAATTTTATAGAAAGTTTCGATGATTTAAGAGTTCTTTCAAGCGAAACAACAGGGGTTAACGTATATAACTGTTCTGTGCAGTATGACGGAAATAATATAATTTCATCTTCCGTTGATGACATAAAAGGATATTTTATAAAATAATTAATAGTAAAAGAGAAAAAATGGATAAGAAAAAAAATAGAAAATGCTGTTAAAGATATTTTAACAGCAATAGGTGAAAATCCCGAAAGAAGCGGATTAAAAGAAACTTCCGGGCGTGTTGCCGATATGTATGAGGAAACGTTTTCCGGGATTACGGAAAATTCAAAGAAGCATTTAAAGTTGTTTGACGAAAAATCAAATGACGAGTTAGTAATAGTAAGGGATATTCCTTTTGCTTCAATGTGTGAGCATCATTTGCTTCCCTTTGTGGGCAAGGCTCATATAGCATATATACCGAGTAATAATAAAATAATAGGGCTTTCAAAGCTTGCCAGGATTGTTGATAATTTTGCACGCAGGCCTCAGGTTCAGGAAAGGCTCACTCACGATATTGCCGATTTTTTAGAGGAAAATATCAAACCAAAGGGAGTAGCCGTAATAATGGAAGCTGAACATATGTGTATGAGCATAAGAGGAGCCAAGGCTTCAGGCAGTAAAACTCAAACCTCGGCATTAAGGGGAATTATTCGTTCAGACGCAAGAACAAGAGCAGAGGCGCTTGCTCTTCTTAATAAATAGGAGAAAATTATGATTTGGAATTGTAAAAATAAAAAAATAGAATACGGAAAAAAAACACTGATAATGGGAATTATCAATGTTACTCCGGATTCTTTTTCAGACGGAGGAGACAATTTTGATTTTGAAAAAGCGGCTGAAAATGCAGTTAAAATGCAGAATGAAGGCGCGGATATAATAGATTTCGGAGCGCAGTCTACAAGGCCGGGATATACTTTAATATCAGCAAACGAGGAATGGAAAAGATTAGAACCCGTGTTTAAGAAAATTAAAGGAAAAATAAACATTCCTGTTTCCGTTGACACATTTTATTCTCAAGTAGCCGAAAAAACAATTCAAAACGGCGCTGATATAATTAATGATGTTTCCGGAATAGTTTCCAAGGATATGGCTGAAATCATCAAAAAAACAGGCGCAGGGTGGATAATAATGCATAACGGAGAAGGCGATATACAGGATGTTAAAGAATTTTTTGATAAATCCGTTAAAGAAGCAGAAAATTTCGGAATAAATAAAAATCAGATATGCCTTGATATGGGTATAGGATTCGGAAAAACAAGAGAACAGGATATGAGCTTGATTTCAAATATAAAATTATATAAAAAAGAAGGTTTTCCTCTTCTTTTGGGAACAAGCAGAAAAAGAGTTATAAAAGCAGGAAGCGGTCAGGAAAATCCAAAAGAAAGAACATACGGAAATATAGCGGCAGATACCGCCGCAATTTTTTCCGGTGTTGATATAATAAGAATACATGATGTTAAAAATGAAATGCAGGGCATTTTTATGGCGGATGCCTTAAAAAGTTTTAAAATAATTTATTAAAAGGAGAATTATTATGATAAGCGTTACCACTCCGATTCTTGAAAACGGAATAATTGTTGAATACAAAGGAATTGTTACGGGAGAGGTTGTTGCCGGAGTTAATTTTATTAAAGATTTCGGCGCGTCAATAAGAAATATTGTGGGCGGAAGATCAGCGGGATATGAAGAAGAACTTTCCAACGCAAGGGAAAAAGCAATAAAAGAAATGGAAACGCGCGCAGAACGTATGGGCGCCAATGCCGTTGTAGGTGTTGACATAGATTATGAAACATTCGGAAGTGCGGGTATGCTTATGGTTTCCGCTTCGGGAACTGCAGTAGTGGTGAAAAATAAATAATGGATAAAATTATAATTAAAGGATTAAAAATTTTCGCGTATCACGGCGTTAATCCGGAGGAAAAGGAAAAAGGGCAGAACTTTATTTTTGATATAATTTTATATGTAAATATTAATAAAGCTTGCAGAAGCGATAATGTGGAAGATACTGTGTCTTATGCAAATGTTGTTAAAACCGTGCGTAAAATTTTTACCTCTGAAAAATATAATCTTATAGAAAAATGCGCTCAAATCACGGCGGATGAAATTTTAAACGAATATGATGAGGTTTTTAAAGTGGATTTAACTTTAAAAAAACCTCAGGCGCCTGTAAATGCTGATTTTGATTATATGGCTGTAAATATAATAAGGAGCAGGGTAACAGATTAATGAAATATGTTTTAGGATTGGGAGCAAATTTAGGAAACAGACTTGAAAATATTGAAAAATGCATTGAATGCATTAATTTAACACCCAGCACAAAAGTTATTGAGTGTTCGGGAATATATGAAACCGAGCCATGGGGATATGAAAAACAGGATAATTTTTATAATTGCGTTATTTTGGCGCAAAGCTTGCTTAATCCTCATGAAATGCTTGGGCTTTGCCTTGGAATTGAAAGCGGATTCGGAAGAAAAAGAAAAATTTTATACGGTCCGAGAATCCTTGATATTGATTTGCTTTTTGCGGAAAACGCCGAAATAAAAACAGAAAATTTAACAGTTCCTCATCCTCATATCAGGGAAAGAAGATTTGTTTTAGAGCCGTTAGCGGATATTTTTCCCGGCGGCGAATGTTATGGCTATGAATTTAAAAGCAGCCTTAAAAGCACGGAAAATCAGTATGTAAAAAAAATAAAAGAAAAAATTAATTATTAAAAAGATTTCTTTTTATTATAAAAGCATAATTGAAAGGAAATATAAAAATATGGAATATATTACACAAAATATAAGTAATAAAATTCAGATTTTGTGGGGGGATATATAATAGCCGTAGTTTTTATACACAGTATACCTCAAGGCATAGATTCTGTAATTTTAAGACCGTTTTTTAATTTTGCCGTTGCGTTGTTTTTATTTTTAAGCGGCTTATTATCAAAAGCGGATAACAAAAGTGATTGTTCCATATGTAATACGGACTTTTCTATATGTTATATTAAATAATATACATACACCTGCCGAAATTCCGTTATCCTTTGTAAGGCGGCTTATATTGGCAGATTCCGCTCCGATGACGTATTTATGTGTTTGTATATGTTCAATTTACGTTATTGATTCCGATAATAGGCAAAATTTCAAAATCAAAATTTATTTACCTTCAGTTTTTAATAACGCCGTTGGAAATAATTTTGTTAGATTGCTTCCAATGCTGTTAAAGCTTGAATTAAATTCGGTTTTTTTAAAAGTAAAATCAATTTCCTGTTTGGCATGGTTTACATTTTTTTACCTGGGATACTTATTGGGAAATAATATAATAAAAATCAAAGCTTCATTTCGTAAATTGGCATTATGCTTTGCCTGCTCAATAATTCTTCAGATTTTTGAAGGTTATGCTTATTATCTTGTTGAAAAAAATAATTGCGGCACTCAATTAAAACTGGGCGCGGTATTAACGTCAACTTTATTTTTATTACTTTCATATAAATTAATAAATTATGAAAAAAATTTTGAATGTAAATTACTTAAAAC
>JAJBVR010000174.1 GCA_020859725.1 Clostridiales bacterium
GAAAAAAGAACTTCTTATTTTGCGAAATTATTACGAACAGCTTATTGATATAGGAGAAGCTCTTGAAGATAATGAAAATGAAATATTTGATGAAAATTATTTGCGGTATATTTCTAATTTTACAAAAAACTACAAGACTGCGGGATGATGTGGAGCTTTTAAGGGGCTCTGTTGTTCATCTTCAGGATGCGTATCAGTCTTATATTGATTTAAAGCTTAATCATACTATGCAGATATTTACGGCAGTTACAACAATATTTTTTCCGCTTACGGTTATAGTTGGCTGGTACGGAATGAATTTTAGCAATATGCCGGAGCTTTCATGGAAATACGGCTATTTGTTTGTTATAGTATTGTCGGTTATAGTGGTGGCTGTAATTACCTTTATTGTTAAAAAAGAAAATGGATAGGATAAAAAATGAACATAAATGAAATGCTGGCATCGGAATTTAAACTGAAAAAGTCACAGATAGACAGTACTGTTGAACTTATTGACGCGGGAAATACAATTCCTTTTATAGCGCGTTACAGAAAAGAGCAAACAGGATCTCTTGACGATCAGATTTTGCGTGAAATATTTGAATGTCTTCAGTATATCCGCTCTTTGGAAGAACAGAAAGAAAAGGTTGTTTCTTCCGTAACCGATCAGGGAAAAATGACTCCGGAGCTTGAAAATGCAATAAAAAACGCAAAAACGCTTACGGAAGTTGAAGATATTTACCGCCCTTACATGCCTAAAAGAAAAACAAGAGCATCCGCCGCCAAAAATAAGGGGCTGGAACCTCTTGCTGAAATTATTTACAGTCAAAAAGAAAATATCAATCCTTCAGACGAGGCTGAAAAATTTTTAAATGAACAGGTTGAAAGCGTTCAGGAAGCGCTTAATGGGGCGCGGGATATTATAGCGGAAATTATTTCTGATGACGCCGTGGGCAGAAAGCAGCTAAGATATGTGTGCCGTGCTCACGGAATTATTAATTGCTCCGGAATTAAAGAAGATTTGGGAGTTTATGAAACTTATAAGGAATTTTCACAGCCTGTTTCCAAAATTGCAAATCATAGGGTACTTGCTTTGAACAGAGGAGAAAAAGAGGGATTTTTAAAAGTTTCTTTATATATTGATAAATTGCACGGTATGTCCGTTATAAACGGGCTCCACGTAAAAAATAATTCAAAATGCGCGCAGGCAGTAAAAGAAGCCGCTGAAGATGCGTATTCACGCCTCATTTTTCCGAGTATAGAAAGAGAAATAAGAAATGAATTAACCGCGAAAGCTTCTGAGGAAGCAATTAAGGTTTTTGCTGAAAATACTGCCCAGCTTTTGATGCAGCCCCCTGTTAAGGGAAAGGTAACAATCGGTCTTGATCCGGGCTACAGAACAGGATGCAAGGTTGCTGTAGTTGATGAAACCGGAAAAGTTTTGGACACCGCTGTTATTTATTGCACATTGCCGCATAAAAATACCGAAAAAGCCAAAAAAACGATAATTGATTTGGTAAAAAAGTATAATGTTAAAATGTTTGCTATAGGAAACGGAACAGCTTCCCATGAAACGGAAGTGTTCGCCGCCGATGTTATTAAAGAACTTGACTGCGGAATTTCTTATATGGTGGTAAGCGAGGCGGGCGCGTCCGTTTATTCCGCCTCAAAGCTCGCGGCAGAAGAATTTCCTCAGTTTGATGTTTCTCTGCGCTCTGCTGTTTCAATAGCAAGAAGGCTCCAGGATCCGCTGGCGGAGCTTGTTAAAATAGATCCGAAATCTATAGGAGTAGGGCAGTATCAGCATGATATGCCGCCTAAAGAACTTGAAACGCGTTAAACGGTGTTGTAGAGAATTGTGTAAACTCGGTGGGTGTTGATTTAAATACCGCGTCTATGCCTCTGCTTGCCAGAGTAGCGGGTGTTTCTTCCGCCATTGCAAAAAATATAATTTTGTTTCGCGAAGAAAACGGGGCGTTTAAATCACGCTCTGAATTAAAAAAGTGCCTAAACTCGGTCCTAAAGCATTTGAGCAGTGTGCCGGCTTTTTACGTATAAATGATTCGGAAAATGTTTTGGATAACACAGCGGTTCATCCTGAATCCTATTCCGCCGCTGAAAAGCTTCTCAAAATATGCCATGTAACAGGCAATGATGTAAAATCCGGTAATACGGCAATGCTTGCCGAAACTGTTAAAACTATCGGAACCGCTGCGCTTGCCGCAAAGCTTGAAATCGGCGAGCCTACGCTTAAGGATATTATTTCAGAAATCAGCAAGCCCGGCCGTGATCCCCGAGATGAGCTGCCAAAGCCAATGCTGCGTACAGACGTTATGAGTATTGAAGATCTTAAGCCGGGAATTGAATTAAAGGGCACGGTGAGAAATGTAATTGATTTCGGCGCTTTTGTTGATGTTGGTGTTCATCAGGACGGATTGGTTCACATCTCACAGATAACAGATAAATATATTAAACATCCGTCTGATATACTTAAGGTTGGCGATATAGTAACTGTCTGGGTTCTGAGCGTCGATATTAATAAAAGCAGAATAGCTTTAACAATGAAAAAAATCATAAAATGCATTTTCTTGTATTTCAGTGCGTTTTTTTGTATATTTTTGTCAATTCCCTGATTATACTCATTTAACGTATTTACAAAAATTTCTTTATATGATAAAGTATCATTGTTCTTATACCATACCAAGAACAATTAGGTTACTGCAATAAGGTAGTAAACCGAAAAGCAATTAACGGTTCGTTTTGCGGCGTCCGATTCATGGACGTTTGCATTGCGAACCGTTAATCTTTTTTATATGGAGGTTGTTTTATGAATTACGGCATTGGCTTGGACTGTGGAATTGCATCGGTTGGCTTTGCGGTTTTTGAACTGAATGAAAAGGATGAACCGTGCAGGATTATAAGGCTAGGCAGCAGAGTGTTTGATAAGGCTGAAGGTAGTGATGGCGGTTCACTTGCTGCTAAAAGAAGAGGTTTTCGTTCCGCGCGTAGATTAACAAGAAGACATAAGCATAGATTGGACAGAACAAGAAAGCTTTTAATTGATTATAAGATTATTAGTAGGGATGAATTAGATGAATTGTTTTCCGGGAAATCGGATGATATTTATATGCTTAGGGCAAAATCGCTGGATGAACCGGTTAATAATAAAGAATTTGCCAGAATATTAATAAATTTAGCGCAGCATCGCGGATTTAAATCCAATCGCAAATCAGATCTGTCATCAAATGATGATAAAAAGTTTTTAAGTATACTGAATGAAAATTCTGAGCTGTGTAAAAATTACCGCACAGTCGGAGAAATGTTTTATAAAGACGAAAAATATGCAGAGCATAAAAGAAATAAAGGTAAATCTCATTTGTGCACAGTATATCGCTCAATGATTGAAGAAGAAATAAAAAAAGATTTTTGAGTCTCAAAGAAGTTTCGGTATGCCTTTTGCGACTGAAGAAATCCAAAAGGCATATGAAGATATAGCTTTGTCGCAAAGACCGTTTGATTTGGGACCGGGCAAAGGTCCTAAAAATTCACCAAGTCCTTACAGCGGCAATCAAATTGAAAAAATGATTGGTAAGTGCACTTTCATTAAAGATGAAAAGCGCGCTCCAAAAGCGAGTTTCTCTTTTCAGCTGTTTTCATTGCTGCAAGCAATAAACAGTATAAAAATATCCGATTTTTCTTCTTAAAAATCATTGGATGAGCAGCAAAGAAAACAATATATGATTTGTGTATTAAAACCAAAAGCGTTAATTATTTCAAAATCAGAGAAAAACTTAATTTAAGTGAAGAATTTATTTTTTCAAATCTTTCATACGGTAATAAAAATGTGGAAGATGTGGAAAAGAAAACAAAGTTTCAGTATTTAAAC
>JAJBVR010000184.1 GCA_020859725.1 Clostridiales bacterium
AGCTATAATATTAATATTCAATAAAATAATTATTCTTTGCTTGAAAAGAATATGGTATCAGTATATAATAAAATCATAAGTAAATAAAGAGTTTCTCGGAGATGTTTGTATGGAAAAATTTTTGGATAAGGATTTTTTGCTTGATACTCAAACGGCAAAGTGTCTTTTTCACAATTATTGTGAAGATATGCCGATTTGCGATTATCATTGCCATTTGAGTCCAAAGGAGATATATGAAAATAATCCTCCGGTTGATATATCGGAGCTTTGGCTCGCGGGCGATCATTATAAATGGCGTGCAATGCGCTCCTGCGGCGTTTCGGAGGATTATTGCACAGGCGATAAAAGCGGAAAGGAAAAATTTGAAAAATTTGCGTATACTCTTCAATATGCAATAGGGAATCCTCTTTATCACTGGGCGCATATTGAACTTCAACGTTATTTTGGAATTGATACTCCGCTTTCTGCCAAAACTGCAGATGAAATTTATAATCAGGCCAATAAAACCATTGAAAGCGGTGATTTCAGGCCTCAAAGCCTTATATCACGCTCTGCTGTTAAATTTTTGTGCACAACAGATGATCCTATTGATGATTTAAAATATCATAAGCTTATTAAAGATGTTTCTGGATTTGAATGCAGGGTTTTACCCGGTTTTCGGCCCGACAGGGCGCTTAATATAAACGCGGGTGATTTCCCCGATTATGTTAAGCTTTTGGGCGAAACCGCAGGCGTTGAAATTAAATCCTATAAAGACGTAATTTCCGCTCTTTCAAAAAGAGCCGATTATTTCAACAGCGTTGGCTGCCGGGTAGCAGACAAGTCATTCAGCCACGTTCCATATGCTTCGGCAGACGAGGAAACCGTAGACGCTGTTTTTGAATACGCGATGAACGGCGGAAAAGTATCCGACTCGGACGCCGATGTTTATAAAACAGCTGTTTTTCTGGCTTTGGGTGAAAAGTATCACGAACTTGGCTGGGTTATGGAAATTCATATGGGCGCATTGAGAAACAATAATTCCCTTATGTTTAAAAGGCTCGGCCCCGACACAGGCTTTGATTCTGTGGGGGATGACAGCATCGCCGTTTCATTAAGCCGTTTTATGGATGCGCTTAATTTAAAAGGCAAGCTTCCCAAAACTGTTCTTTTTAATCTTAATAATAAAGATAATATTGTGCTTGCCTCAATGCTTGGCAATTTCCAAAGTGATGAGGCTGAATCTAAAATTCAATTCGGACCCGCCTGGTGGTTCCTTGATACTATGGATGGTATGACAGCTCAAATGAAATCCTTGGCAAGCCTGGGGATTTTAGGAAAGTTTATCGGTATGGAAACTGATTCACGTTCGCTCACTTCTTACGGCAGGCACGAATATTTCCGCAGAATTATGTGTTCTCTTATAGGACGCTGGGTTGAAAGCGGTCAATATGCTTTCGATGAGGAAATTCTTAAAGAAATAGTTCAGGGAATATCGTATAAAAATGCGGTAAAATATTTTAATTTTTAGTTTAATCGGGGGAAATAATCAATGAATCTTAATTTAAAATCAAAATAGGAATGCGCTTTTGATGAAGTATCTCTGGGTGAAATTATGCTTCGTCTTGATCCGGGCGAGGGAAGAATTAAAACGGCTCGTTCTTTCCGTGCGTGGGAAGGCGGAGGCGAATATAATGTTGCCAGAGGGCTTCGCCGCTGCTTTGGAATGAAAACGGCTGTTGTAACGGCGTTCGCCGAAAATGAAGTTGGATATCTTCTTGAGGATTTAGTGCTTCAGGGAGGTGTTGATACCTCTCTCATAAAATGGGTTAAGTATGACGGAATCGGAAGAAATGTAAGAAACGGTATTAATTTTACAGAACGCGGATTCGGAATACGCGGAGCGGTGGGAACTTCTGACAGAGGCAATACCGCCATAAGTAAAATTAAACCCGGTGAATTTGATTGGGATTATATTTTCGGCGCTCTCGGGGTTCGCTGGCTTCATACAGGAGGTATTTACGCCGCTCTCTCGGAGAACTCGGCTGCAGTTGTTATTGAAGCGGTAAAAGCCGCCAAAAAATACGGCACCGTAGTTTCATACGATTTGAATTACCGTCCATCTCTTTGGAATGACATCGGCGGTAAGAAAAAGGCTCAGGAAGTTAATAAAGAGCTTGCAAAATATGTTGATGTAATGATTGGCAATGAGGAGGATTTTACAGCCTGCCTTGGTTTTGAAATAGAAGGAAATGATGCTCAGCTGAAAAAGCTTAATATAGACGGTTATGTAAAAATGCTTGGTGAAGTATGCGCAGCTTATCCCAATTTTAAGGTTATTGCCACCACGCTTCGCACCGTTAAAACAGCAACAATAAATGATTGGAAAGCGTTGTGCTATTCAGATGGTAAGGTGTATAATTCCATTGAATTTCCGGGGCTTGAGATTTTGGACCGTGTAGGCGGGGGCGACAGCTTTGCTTCTGGCTTGATTTACGGCCTTATGACATACCAAGACGCTCAAAAAGCCGTTAATTACGGAGTTGCTCACGGCGCTCTTGCAATGACAACACCCGGAGATACATCAATGGCATCTCTGAAAGAGGTAGAGGCAAGGGTAAACGGAGCTTCTGCCCGTGTTCAAAGATAGTTTACAGCCTTTTTCCGTTTAACTTCGTTGCTGCGTTCGGGATGTATATTCATACAATCCCTTGCTTGCGCCTTGTTAAGCGAAAAAATCCTGCAAACTAACAAAGTCTTTTTCCGTTTAATTTCGCCGCCATGCGGAATTAATAAATAATTGGATTAGTTAATCTGTTATGAATATAAAGGAGGTTGATAAAATGGCAAATAAAATTGAAACGCTTGCAAAAATACAGGAGGTGGGCATTGTTGCCGTTGTGCGCGCCACTTCAATAGAACAAGCGGAGAAAATAACAGACGCCTGCATTAAGGGCGGAGTTGCGGCAATAGAGCTTACTTTTACCGTTCCGCATGCCGATAAGCTTATTGAAGCAATGAAAGAAAAATATAACGGCGGAGAAATTATTATTGGTGCCGGAACGGTTATGGATGCAGCAACGGCAAGAATTGCAATTCTCGCGGGAGCAGAATATATTGTTTCTCCCTATTTTGATCCTGAAACCGTTAAGTGCTGCAACAGATACGGCATTCCATCTATGCCGGGAATTTATACTCCTACTGAAGCTGTTGCCGCAATGGAGTGCGGCGCGGATGTTCTTAAGGTTTTTCCGGGAGATATCGCAGGACCGGCGTTTATAAAGGATATTCACGGCCCTATACCCAATGCTGTTATGATGCCGTCTGGCGGTGTAGACGTTGATAATGTTAAGAGCTGGATAAAAGCCGGCGCCGTTGCCTGCGGAGCGGGTTCATCACTTATCGCGGGGGCAAAAACCGGTGATTATGATAAAATCACGCAAACAGGTAAGCTTTTTGTTAAAAGAATTAAAGAAGCAAGGGCAGAAATGGCTGCCGGATAATCAGATAAGGAGGAAAAAATGAAGAAAAAATTATACATAGATACCGCTAACGGAAAAATCTCGGGTGTGTGCAGCGGCATAGCAAAATATTTGGATACAGACGCTATTGTTATAAGACTTTCATGGGCTGTAGCGATTTGCTTTTTCGGCTCCGGTATTTTGCTTTATATAATTTGTGCAATAATTATTCCGCCGGAACCTGCCGGATATAATGATTATAATGACACGGATTATAATGAAGTGGATCATAACTGAATGTTAAAAAAATTCTTGTGTTTTTGAATAAGTTCAGTAAAAATAAAAACAGAAAAAGCGCCTCCTATGATAAAGTAAAAATCCGTCATAGGAGGTTCTTATTGTAATAAGC
>JAJBVR010000203.1 GCA_020859725.1 Clostridiales bacterium
GCTATATTATCATACAAAGTAATTTTGATTTCTTCTTTATTTCCCAATTTTTTCATAATATCCTCTGTGGGATACATTCTTGATATAACATCGCTTTTTGTCAAATCAAAATCACCTTCATAGTGGAATTGCCTTGTATCGTCAAGCTCCAGAGCCGCTTCTTTCATCTTTGCAAAATTAGTTCCATCGCCCGCTTCATTTCCAAGACTCCACATAAAAATGCAGGGATTGTTTCTGTCTCTCAGCACCATACGCTGCATTCTGTCAACAACAGCATCCGTCCACATAGGATTACTGCCCGGAACACCTTTGCGCCTGACGCCGTGTGATTCCACTTCACATTCGTCCATAACATAAAATCCGTATTTATTGCACATATCATAAAAATACGGGTCATCCGGATAATGTGATGTTCTTATGGAATTGATATTATTCTGCTTCATAATATCCAAATCCTGAGTATATCTTTCACGCGGAACAGCCCAGCCGTTATCTGCGTCAAAATCGTGGCGGTTAACACCTCTTATCATAAGCGGCATACCGTTAAAATAAATTTTTTCACCTTTTATTTCAACCTGTTTGAAACCAACCTGATATGTTTTAACCGCGCAAACGGAGCTGCCTAAAATAACTTTTATAACAATCGTGTAAAGATTAGGATGCTCAGCAGACCATTTTTTTGGATTTTTAACTTCAGTTTTAAAGGAAAGCTTTGTGGTATTAGGGGAAATTTTATCCGAAGCGCTTCCCAAATCAATTTCCCGGCCTGTGTCCGAAATCAGATAAGCCTCTGCGGTTACTTTGCCCTTTTTATCAGCATAATTGTTTATATATACATCAAGAACGACATTGGCGTTTTTATAAAAATTATCAAATTCCGTTCTGAAAAAGAAATCACGCAGGCAAACCTTGCTTTCAGCAAACAAATAAACTTCTCTGTATATTCCGCACAGCCACCACATATCCTGATCCTCAAGATAAGTTCCGTCCGAATATCTGAACACCTTAGCGCAAACAGTATTTTCGGAATTTAAATTTACATATTTTGTAATATTAAATTCGTGCGGGGTCATAGAACCCTGACTGTAGCCTACAAAATTGCCGTTTACATAAACCTCAAGCGCGGCTTTTGCCGCTCCGAAATGTATAAAAATTTCCCTGTTTTTCCATTCTTCGCTTATGATAAAGGTTTTTCTGTAAAATCCAATGTCCTGCATTTTATGGTCTATTTTGGGAATACTGCGCTTGCTTCTGCTTATGGCTCTCGGAAATGTGCTGGCATAATAATACGGAACCGAATATCCCTGTGTTTGCCACACAGACGGCACTTTTATTTCATCCCAGTTTTTATCATCAAAATCAGAATTTTCAAAATTTTCAGGCTGATTTTCAAGACCGCGCTGCCAATAAAATTTCCACATACCGTTTAAAGACTGCTTATATTTGCTTTCCTCACCAGACAAAGCGGATTCAACATCATCATACGGCATTGAAATAACATGACCGCCTTCCTTATTGATTTTTATTACTTTAGGATCTTCCCATAATTGTTTTTCCATAAGCTCATACCCCTGAATACGTAATTATTAATATAATACTATTATAATACTATAGTGAAAAATAAAAGTCAACAAAACAGCATTTTTATAGACAAAAACATTTTTATTGTGTTATAATAATTATACAATGTAAAAACGGAGGCCTGTTATGCCAATAGAAAGAGTAAATAAAAGTAATCTTGCCGAATATGAGGCGTTTATAAAATCACACCCAAAGGGATTGTTTCAGCAATCGTCTAAATGGGCAAAAGTAAAATCAGCATGGAAATGGGAAGCGATTATGCTTAGGGATGAAAGCGGAAAAATTAAAGGCTCCGCCGCCGCGCTCATAAGATTTATTCCCGTAATAAAATATTCATTGTTTTATGTTTGCAGAGGATTTGCCGCTGACGAAAATGATTTTGAAACTTTTGACGCTTTATTTAAAGGTCTTCTTGAGCTTGCAAAGGAATACAAAGCATACTGCATTAAAATAGACCCGGAAATTACGGCAGACAATAAAGAATACAAAAATCATCTTCTTGAAAAAGGATTTAAAGAACTTAATCCCGGATGTATGGATTTTGAAAATGTTCAGCCAAGGTTTGTATATTGTTTTGATTACAACGGTATGAATGAAGAAGAGCTCATGCTTACATTTAAGCCCGATTACCGCACAAGAATAAGAAAAGCCGCAAAAAAAGGTGTTCAAATAAAAATACAGGGCGTTGACGCGCTGGACGATTTTGTTAGAATAATGGATGAAACGGGAACGCGTGACGGATTTTCAACAAGACCGAAATGGTATTTTGAAAAAATACTGAACTGTATGGGTGAGGACGCAAGGCTTTATATGGCATATTACGATGGACAGGCCATTGCCGGAACTATTGCCGTTAAATGGGAAAAAAATGTTATGAAATATCAATACGGAGCGTCTTCCAACTCACACAGAAATGTTTACCCCAATTATGCTCTTCAATGGGAAATGATGAAATGGGGTATGGAATGCGAATGCGCCGTATATGACTTCGGAGGTATAAGCGGAGACTGCCAAAATCCCGATAACCCCCATTACGGATTATGGAGGTTTAAGCATGGCTTCGGCGGATATATGAAAGAATTTATAGGTGAATTTGACTATGTAATCAATTCGCCGGTATATAAGATTTATAACATTGCAATGGATTTGAAGAAGAAAATAAAATGAGCAGATATATTATTGACAAAAGCAAATTAAAAGAAAATATAGAGATCCTGAAAGAAACGGCATCAGTTCCGATAATCGGAGTTGTTAAAGGCAACGGTTACGGTCTGGGTATAAGGGAATTTACCATGGCTCTGAAAGAAAACGGCATTAAAAGCTTTGCCGTTACGGAAGTAACGGATATTCCCGTTTTAAAGGAAATTCTTAATGATGAGGAAGTACTTGTTATGCGCTCCACATGCCTTAAAGACGAGGCGAAAATCATTGCTTCGGCGGGCTGCACCGCAACAATAGGCTCCGAGCTTTCCTGCCGGGTTATGAATGAAGTTTCAAAATCATTGGGAATTAAAACAAAATGCCATTTGAAAATTGATACCGGGATGGGAAGATACGGCTTTATGCCAAGCGAAATAAGCAAGGCGATAAAATGCTATGATTCTCAAAACCTTGAATTTACCGGAATTTATACACATTTTTCAAGCGCTTTCAGAAACGAGGCGCTGACGAAAGCCCAGCTTCAGCTATTTAAAGACTGCATAAATCAAATTGAAAAAGCAGGAATTAAAACCGGAACAGCACACTGTGCAAATTCCCCTGCCCTGCTTAATGTAAGCGGTGTTTCAATGGATATGGTGCGACTGGGCTCTGCCTTTACAGGCAGAGTTATTACAAAGCAAAAAACGCAGTTAAACAGAATCGGGTTGCTGGAATCAAATGTTATTGATATAAAAACGGTTCCCACCGGATATTCGGTTGGATATAACGGAACATACAAAACAAAACGCGAAACAAGAATAGCGATTGTTCCCATAGGGCATTATGACGGATTCGGACTTACAAAAGAAAAAGAGCTTTATGATTTGCGATATTCACTTTCCGTTTTCAAGCAGTTTCTGAAGAAAAAGCAGATGTATGTTCGTATTAACGGAAGAATGTATCACGTTATCGGAGGGATAGGTCTTTCACACACCGCTGTTGATATAACAAATTCAGATGTTAAATGCGGTGATACTGCAAGCGTTGATATTTCACCGCTTATGGTTAATCCAAGAATTGAAAGAATATACAAATAGTTTTAAAAGCGTTCTGAAACAGAATAAAAC
>JAJBVR010000128.1 GCA_020859725.1 Clostridiales bacterium
AACATATTCCATATGAATTTTAAATAATATTGGGAGAAATATTTTGTATATTTTATCAATCGAACCCATTTATTTTTTTGTTTTTATAATAATAAATTTTATCTTTTTCAGATATTTTTCTTAAAACCCTGCATGGGTTTCCTGCTGCTACAACATTTTCGGGAATATCCTTTGTTACCACGCTTCCGGCGCCGATCACCGTTCCGTTTCCTATTTTAACTCCGGGCAGAATTATTGCGCCGGCGCCAATCCAGCAATTTTCACCTATATTAACCGGAATATTAAACTGAACACCATATTTCCTTAAGTTCTGAATAACGGGATGCCCCGCGGCAGCTATAGTAACATTCGGACCAATCATAGTATTGCTTCCGACATAAATATGAGTATCATCAACCAATGTTAAATTAAAATTGGCATAAACGTGATTTCCGAAATGCACATGTTTTCCGCCCCAGTTGGCATGAAAAGGAGGCTCAATATAACAGTCCTTTCCGATTTCGGCAAACATATCTTTAAGCATTCTGGTTCTTTTATCCGTTTCCCGCGGACGGGTCAAATTAAAATCATAAAGCTTTTCAAGGCAGTTTCTCTGAATTTCCGTAATTTCCTCTTGTTCCGGATAATAAAGCCCCTGACCGTGAAGCAAATCATTAATTTCTTTGATATTCATAACATTTTCACCCGATTGTCAATTGCCCTTTTCAATGCTGATTTCATCAAACACTTTTAATAAATCCTCCACTTTTGCAGTTTCTTTATCCTGCCCTTTTAAATCCATTATAACATTTCCGTCATGCATCATAACAAGGCGGTTACCGTATTCGGCGGCAAAGCGAAGATTATGAGTAACCATAACCGTTGTGATTTTGTTTTGCTCAACAATATTTTTTGTAAGCTCCATAACTCTTTCTGAAGATTTTGGGTCAAGCGCGGCAATATGCTCATCAAGGATCAAAAGCTCTATATCAGTCATATTTGCAATAACAAGCGCAAGCGCCTGCCTTTGCCCGCCTGATAACGTTCCCACTTGAGCTCCCAATCTGTTTTCAAGCCCCATATTGCATTGTTCCAAAAGGGATTTATAATAATCAATTCGTTTCTTGTTAACGCATTTTCCCAATCCGAAACGCTTGTTTTTATTATCCGCAAGCGCCATATTTTCAAGAATACTCAAATCGGCGCAGGTGCCCGTTTGCGGATTTTGAAATACCCTGCCTATATTTTTTGCTCTTTTAAATTCAGAAGTATTTGTAATATCCGTTTCTTTAAAAAATATTTTACCGCTGTCCGGCTTTAAAGAACCGCAAATAAGATTCAGAAGAGTTGTTTTTCCGCTTCCGTTTGAACCTATAACAGATATAAAATCACCCTTTTGAACCTTAAAATTAAATCCGTCAAAAACAGTGGCTTCATCAACTGTTCCGGCATTAAAACGCTTAACAATATTTTGAAGTTCAAGCATTTTTAACTCTCCTTTTTAATTTAATTCCGTTTTGCTTGCTGAAAACAAGCGCTATTATAAACAGAATTGCCATCAGAATTTTATTATATTCACTCGGAAGACCTATAACAACGGCAATTTGAAGGCAAGCTTTGTAAATTACAGTGCCCAAAATAACCATTGTTGTTGCCTTCATAAAGCCAACTTTTTTAAAGACGGACATACCTATTATAACGCTTGACAACCCAAAAACGAGCATTCCCACGCCCATCTGAGTGTTTGCCGTTTCGGTGCTTTGGGCAACAACGGCTCCGCTTAACGCAGTTAAACCGCTTCCGAGCGCCAGACCCAGCAATTTTGACATTCCCGGATTTTTCGCCAGCATAACAACATACTGCGCGTTGGAACCCGTAGCTCTGAGAAGTATGCCTGATTTTGTGTTAAGATATAAATCAATAAGAATTTTCAGTATTATCACAAACACGGCAAGCACAATAATCTTTCTTATATTAATTCCGCCCGCGTTTTGAGGAAGCATTCCGGCAACGCCGCTGTTAAAAATGGTTTTTCTGCCAAATATGGAGGCTATTGACTGACCTCCCGTTCCTATTTTAACAATCACCAAATTTATTGTTAGCAGCATTGTATAAACCAAAATTCCCGATAAAAGCGGCTGAAGCTTTAATTTCAGATGCAGAAATCCCGTAAGGCATCCGGCAATCATGCCGCATGCGAAAGCAGCAATAAGGCTGAGCCAGGGATTAACTCCTTTTAAAATAAGTACGGATGAAATAATAGCGCCCAAAGGCATGGTTCCGTCAACAGACAAATCGGGAAAATCCAAAATGCTGTAAGACAAATAAACGCCAAGCGCCAAAATTGCGTATTTTAAACCTTCTTCAAGAACAACTCTGATAATATTTAACGATTCCATATACTCAATCCATTCAATAATACAATTCGGAGCAGAACATATTTATTCCGCTCCGAAAATAATTTTAATTTAAATCAATCAGCAGATGTTGTTACTGTTTCAACATCCTTAAGCTCATCGGGAATTGTAATTCCCAATTTTGCGGCAGTATCGCTGTTTATAACAAGAAAAGAATCCATAACCGTAACAACAGGATAAGACGCCGCTGAAGCGCCGTTCAAAATATCAACCGCTATATTGCCTGTTTTTTCACCCAAAGCAACATAATCAATGGAAGCGGAGGCAAGGCAGCCCTTCTTTACCTGCTCAATTTCAGAGCCGTAAATCGGTATTCCCGCCGCATTCGCCTGCTCCATAACAACGCCCATATTATCCACAACATTATTATCTGTTAAATTTGTAATAGCATCTACCTTGGAAACAAGAGATGCGGACACAGAAGCAAGCTCAGACGCCTCTGTAATACCCATAGGCACAAGATTTATTCCCGCTGAATCACATTCAGACTGCAGTGTTTTAAGCTGGCTTACTGAATTTGCCTCACTTGTTGTATAGATAACGCCCAAATTTTTAAGCTCCGGCTGAAGCTGCTTTATCAATTTTATTTGACCTGCAATATCAATGGCATCGGCAGTACCGGTGCAGTTATTCCCGGGTTTTTCAAGAGATTGAACCAATCCTGCCGAAACAGGATCTGATACAGCGCAAAAAACAACAGGAATATTCGAAGCGGCATTTTGAACCGCCGAATAAGCGCTCAGCGCCGCCGGTGTTGCAACTGCAATAATAAGATTATATCCGCCCGAAACCATCTGTTCCGCATAGCTTTGGCAATCCGTGTCCGCACTTCCGCTTGAGCCTATTTGCACATCATAGGAAATTCCCTTTTCGTCAAGGATATTTTTAATCCCCTGAGTGCAGTTATCCAAGCTGGAATGCGGCATATACTGAAGAATTGCCACTTTAGCAGATGACGAATCAGTTGGCTTTTCATTAGAAGCGCAGCCTGCAAACAATGATGAGATTGTTGCAAATGAAAACAAAACCGCTAATATTCTTTTTATTTTTTTCAACACAATACACCCCGCTAAGTATAATCAATAATAAATTAATTATAACCGTATTGGCAAACCGTGTCAATAAAATTATTTACATATTCATCGTATTTGATTTTTTCCAGGAAGCATACGCAAGCACTTCATCAAAATCTTTTTTTGACAGCATTCTGACAGTTCTGATAAGTTCCGCCTCATCCGCAGAAAGCTCAACAGCTTCCGAGCCGGACCTGTAAACGAATCTATCGCTCAATCTGTTTGCCTTTTGGGGCGCCGCGTCCTCGCTTAAAATTTTTCCGCTTATCAAATAATCAACAGAGACTCCGAAATGATTGGCCAGAGCGATATAAATTTCCGCTTTAGGCTCCGTGTCGATTTCATATCTTCTGTAGGTAGCGCTTTTAATACCTA